>NZ_JBYCKQ010000015.1:0-73952 GCF_057473465.1 Acidithiobacillus sp. TH-A117 | reverse complement strand
ACCACCCGTGCTTAAAATCACAACGACCAAAATGTTCCCTCTCCAGGGGTGCCCACGATCGCCAGAATCGGTGCCCACGATCAACAGAATACGCACTAGGCAAAGCAAAGCCCACTGCATCGCGTATAGGCAGCCCATGTGTGGAAATGGCATCCACAATCGCGGAGCAAAATTCGCCGAGTTGGACTAGCGAAAGTTCAGAGGAAGTAAGTAGGCCTCCAAGGGCTGCAACGAAAACCGCTCTGTCGTCAGACACAGGCGAAATACCGCCGGCATGGAGAGCAGCCTCGACCCACGGCTCGGCCTCGGCTCGCATTTCCTTGGCACCGATCGCCATGACGTGCCCGAGAGTATCCGCAAGGTTATGCTCGCTGCCGTTGGCCGTCAGGATCGCCGCCTTGGCAGTGGCGGCGTTGTTGCGGACGTAGCCTGCGTTGTGCTGGATCAGGATTTCAGATGGCAAGCCCTGACCCTCCACCAAAGCCTCGGGGATCATCAGGTCCACTTGGGCGTGCAAATCCGAATTGGCAAGGATTGCTCGCGCCACCGCTGCCACTTGACTGGCAGAAAGTTTGTCGAGCCTGAAAAGGGCCGCTGAATCGACAGGTTGGCCAGGATTGGATATGCGCTTGGCGAGAATGTTCGCGCCGACGCGTCCGATAATTCGATCGGTTAGCATGCGACATTTCCCTTAAACGCAAATGGGTTTTCAACAAATGAGCAGGAATCCGAGAGCCTGCGAACCAGGCCGAGGCCAACAAGCCTGGTTTCAAGGTTGTCGCGGTTTTCGCTAAGCTCCTCCTGGTCGACCAACTTGGCATCCAGTAGGCTGGAGCCTTCGGCGTCGCCGATGATCAGGCCATATCGGCGCTTGGCCTCGGCAAGGAACTCATCGAATTGCATCCGATCGTCGACGGTCGACACCACGATCGACTTGAGCAGCCGATCATCGGGGGCATAGCGTGTGCGCCGCGATAGCCTGCGAGAGCTTAGACCGATAGCCCGCGACCATGCTGCATGGATCTTGCCAACATGCTGCCCATGCCGAGCCAAAGCCTTCTCAACCAAATTAGCGACCAAGTCGTCAGGACTCTTCCGAGAGTAATCGTCGTCATCACCGCCATCGACCGGCGGCCATTGGAAGCGCTCACGTATGAGCTCGATTTGCTCGGCCTCAGAAAACTCAGCCCCGGCAGCAGCGGCCCAGGCAGCGTCCAGCCGAATCGACTCAACATGTGCAAGCACAGCCTTGGATGACAAGGCTTGATTGAACTGGTAGCTATCACCGGAGAGAACTCGGACCTTGGTTCGCCCCTTAGATACAATTTCACAGACGATCTCGACGGGATCATCATTGCCAGCCACCCTCTTGGCCCTCTCCAGGAAGTAGAGGAGCATGTTGAGCCCAGAGATTACTATTAGGTGCTCCAACGCGTCGTAGATCGGCATATCCTTGTTAAGGATCGACAGCCAGTCCTCGCAAATTTGATCGAAGCGCGGGTTAGATGCCTCGGGCAGATAACCCGCAGAGCGCCGATCGTCTGCGAGCTGCGGCTCACCCTGCAAAACCCTTGCCAATCGGTTCATCGGAGAACCTCGATTGAACAGGCGTTTAGAGAGAATATCGCCAAGCTCCTCGCCTCGCTTGGCCCGCGCAAGCATGAGATAGAGCAGCTCGCCCGTCCGTGCAAAGAAGCGCCGGTCGTTGCTCATCTTGCCTCGCGAATCGATCTCCAAGTCCTCGTAGAGGGCGTCCGGGCCGAAGGGGAAGACGAACTTGGAGCTCCAGCGCTTATTACTGCGGGATTCGAAGGAAGATGAGCGCAGGAGCTCAATGGCCTTGGCAAAGTCGTCAAAGCTGGCGAACGAGCGGCGCAGATACGCCATGTCCGCATCGCCATTGCCTGTTGCCCCCTGAGCAAACCGCTCGAACCACTGCCTCCACTTCTCCTCGTCGGATGCAGCGCTATCGGCGATCAATTCGACGTAGGGATTATTGAACAGCAGGCCGCGCAGGCGGATTTGGCGCTGCGGTTTGAACATGACGGTACCACCGTGCTCCTCGCGCAGCTTCAGCGGCCGATCCAGATTCGAGCCAAGCACCCCCAGAAATTCGAGGACTGTCAAGTGCGGCAACTGCTCGTCATAGAGGCGGTGCCCCCAAATGTTTTCATCGACACAGAAGTCGACGCTCTTGATTTCCGGCCGTTTGATGATTGCACTCATTCCAGTGCCCTCACAATTACTGGGCGCGAGAAACCGCGGCCGCCTGGCTCGATATCGATGAAGTTGAGAGTCAATGCGGAAGTCTCGCCGCCAACCTCGTCGTCGTTAGCCATGCCGGCCTTCCTGACAATCTCAGCCTTGCGAAGGAGTTTCGCCTTGAAGGCCAACAAATCTTCGAGGCATTCGTTCGAGAAGCTTGCCGGCAGTGCTCCCTCGGCCACGCGCGAAAGGAACTCGTGTCGGATGGGCGTCAGGTCGAAGGCGACCGAGTTGCCGGCTCCCACCGCGAGTGACACGTCGAGTTGCGGCCTGCCAGTCTCTTCAACGAGCCGTATCGCCATGCCAACCCCGCCTTGCCTACGGGAGGGCGTCTCATGGTCGCAAAGGACACTCACCCGGCTTTGCGTGAAGCCGCCCGAGCTCGCGATGAAGATTCGATCGATGTTTTCGAGAAGGAGCCCCGTCAGCACCCGGTTAAGCCCCTTGGCAATGCGCTCGCGGACTGCCTCGCCGACTGGCCTCTTTGCCTTGAGGGCTCCGATGGTTTCAAGATAGTCGCCGGCAAAGCGGAAAGCGGTCATCGACCAGTGGGGATAGCCGGGCTCCCTATCAGGGAGCGTAAAAAAGAGCCGGCGACGCTGGTCTTCGAGCATTTCGAGGAATTCGGCAGAGCCGCCTTCCAGTCGAGCACCTTCATAGCCCTCCAAGTAAGCATCTTGGGCTGCGCGAAAAGCCGCTCCAGCCCCATAGATCGGGTCGTTGGACACTAGACGAGCAAAGTCGGCTTGGAGCCGAGGGTCGTCTTTGCCATAGACCAGCAGCCCATCAGCAGCATTGGTGGATTCTTCGCCCACGCCAAAGCTGGACATCGCCTTGAAGATGAGGCGCTCGGAAGCCCTGCGTTTGGGCAGATTTGCGCCAAAGGTATTTGCATAGATGCTTGCCTTGCCAACGCTGCCGCTCTCTTGAATCTTGGTGACATCGGAGCACGTCATCAGATTTTCTTTGGCCAGCCTTGCATCCGAGCAGCCCAAGACCATATTCGAGCAAAGTGCAAGCAGATCGCGCATGGGCAAATGCATTCCATTGAGCCTTGCGATTTCAACCAAGTCTCCAAGGCGCCGGAAGAGTTGTCCGCCATCGTATTCGCCCAGCAACCGGCGGCGATTTTCGTCGATGGGGCAGACCTTTCCATCGGCTTTAAGCGCACAACGCTTACAGTTTTCCCATTCAGGATGCCCAGCGACAGCCGTGGCCACCTCTTCTAAGGTCTTGCGGTTGGTTGTACGGCTGAGGTCGAAGACAGCGAGTCGATCAGGTGCGGGACCCGCTTGCAGAAAATGCTCTTGAAGCGGTTTACGAAGCGGATGAACTCGGCCCTGCCGCTTTCCCAGATCGCGTAGACGATCGAGAATTTGTCCATGATTAGCCGCTAGGATCACGATCTCCGAGTTATCGCCGCCAAGGACAGAGTTTTCGAGCCGCTGAAGGGAAAAGTCGCTCTCGTCGCCATTAAACTCGGAGAGGTCTTTGATAAAGACCGCCATACGTCCATCAGCCAGGCAATGCTCCTTCACGTTGCCCTTGCTCGCCCAGACCTTGGGGTCACCCCCGATCTGAGTCCACAGCGCCCGACAGTGATAGGTCTTGCCGTCGCCCGCAGTGCCTGCGATTAAGAGCGATCCCGGAGCACTGGATTCGATGTGTTGAACCATGTCATCGAGTAGTGGCGTCGAAATGCTGATCGGCTGGATCTTGGCTCGGCCTAGGGCTCCTGACACGTACTCGTCGAACATGGTCAGATTGTTCGACGTTGGGCCATAACTGCGAAGAAAACGGACCCACGCGCTGGCCGGTGGAGTTTCGCTATTGCTTTCGTATCGCTGCGGGGAACTCATCATATGTGTGTTACATATACCCTAAACAACTAGATGTCCGATTGACGTTGTCGGTCTCGGCGACCCGTTCGAGCTTATTGACACCAAGCGGGCCCTAGTATTTTTAACATCTGCATTCTGTTTCATGTCACACCATTAAGCTTACCTCAGACGTGCATTGTATACCATACGCCTTGCTGATCAGCAGTTGGCTGGCTGGCGTCGGGACCCATCATTTGCTCAGATATGGTAAAGAGAAACGCCGTGCTCGGCACGCCTTTTCGCGCGTCCATGCGCGAACGGCCTTGCGCTGGCGATTGGACGAATGGGCCCCGGCCGCCCTGGTCACCGGCGTACCGTCATGTGCCTCGATGGGCGCAGACGGCACACTCCCAAATGGCTGAACGGCCACCAAGCGGCACTGCACGCGCCTACACTCCCAGCTGTCGCGGTCGTTTCGGCGGATGCAGTACACCGCGTGGTCTATCGGGGACTACTCGCCCTCGCTTCGCTCTCCAGGCGAGTAGCATTTTCTAGCTCTCACTTTAAGCACGCTGAGTCAGCAGGATGGAACGCAGGATGGAACGCAAGATAAAGGGGGAATAGAGCGGCGGCTGTCGGTTTCTTGGAGCCGTGAAGCAGCCCTCGCTTCGCATCTGTCGGTTCGGCCCTCCCCGGCGTTGGGGTGCGTACCCGGTACGCACTGCCACCCCGACATTGGAGAGATGAGTTTCCACAACTCACCGGCTCTACTCTCCCTGCCTCTGTCGCTTCCGCCTGTCCCGGCGGGTTGAAGTCCGGGATTTCGCTTAGGCCTAGGATGGAATCCCGGATTCCACTTTGTTGCTCTTGGAGTGCGTACCCGATACGCACTCACCCGCTCCGCAGCGCGCTATACCCTCAAATTTCAGCGTTCAGCCGACGTCAGGCGGCATCCAGCACCCGTAGCTCTATGTGCAGCCCGGCTGCTGTCGCCATGTTCACCAGCATGTCCAGGCTAAACCGGTCGACCTTGCCGCGCACCAGATCGGAAACGCGCGGCTGTGTCACGCCAAAAAGCCGGGCTGCTTGGGCCTGATTCATCCCGGTTCGGACAATATGGTTCTTCAGGGACATCATCAACTGGGAGCGGAGCTTCATGTTCTCCGCTTCCTCTCGGGTATCCTCAATCGCATCCCACACGCTTGCATAACGTTCATTGCTCATGATGGCATTTCCTTCGATAGGTCCCGATACCGCTGCCCCGCTAAATCCAGATCCGCCTTGCGGGTTTTCTGGGCCTTCTTCGGAAAACAGTGCAGCACATAAATCGCGTCGGCAAATTTTGCCACATACAGAACCCGGTAAATCCCCATTGTATCCCGTATCCGAATCTCCTGAACTCCCGAACCCACGCTATTCATCGGCTTCCAGTCGTCCGGCTCCATTCCCCTCTGTACCTGATCCAACTGGTACCCCGCTTCACGCCTGGCCGACAGAGGAAAGGCTCTGAGGTCGTCCAAGGAAGACCCCAGAAAGACGATGGGTTTGAGAGCTGTCATCCAGCAATTATACAAAATCTTGTATAGACCAACAACGTCAACTTCATCAGCGCCCTCCCCAGCGTTGGAGTGCGTACCCGGTACGCACATCGTTATCTCCGCCCGTGTCGGTCTATACCCCGACATGAAGCAAGCAATCCATCTCCTGACCCCATTTCTGATCGGCGCGGCTATTGGCTGGCTCGCCTGGCCCCACGCCATTTGGTTTGCCTCGGCGGCTTTGGTGGCGGTTCCCATGGTTGCCTATCGTGGCTGGACGGGACCATTTCTGCTGATGCTCGGCTATCACCTGGCAACAACCTGGGGACTTATTCATGGGACGGCGGTGTTCTTTCCGTCTGCCGGTTTGCTCCTGGGATTGGCCTTCTGGGCAAGTTCGTCACTGATCTTCGCTCTCCCCTATGGCTTCTACGGGCCCATCTTCCACCGGGCCCGGTCGCTGATCGGCTCGCCGTGCGCTGGCGTGTTGACCACGGCTTTGCTGTCGGCCATCTCCACCATCCTTCCCCCACTGGGGATCATTGGATGGACCTCTCCCTGGCTGGGGGCCATCTCGGAGGGATGGACGGGCGTGATGCTGGTGTTGCTCGGTATCGCGTTGACGGCCTTAGGAAGAAAAGCGGTATTGACCAGTCTGGCGGTTGGTCTCGGCACGGCCGCCGCCTTGGGGGCGGGATCGCTTGTGCTGGCCGCGCGCCATCCTGCTCCCGCCGGTTGGGTTGGGGTGAATACCCGCCTGGGGCATCTCGATTCCCCGCTGTCCTACGTCGAGGCTTCGATGCGACTGGAGCGAAGCACCATGGCATTGCTGCACAAGGGTGTCCATATGGTTCTGCTGCCGGAGACCGTAGCTGGACCCTGGCTGCCGGGGACGGAGGATATCTGGGGGCCAGTGGTTCACTGGACCGCCGCCCACAAAAGCCAGACAGTTTTTGTCGGTGCCTTTGTCCCCCACGGTCGCGGCTACATCGACGCGCTCGTGCAGATCCACGATGGGCAGACCCAGATGCTCCCCGATCACATCCCCGTGCCCTTCTCCATGTGGCATCCCTGGAAACCTGTGGGAAGTTTTCGCATGGCTCCCTTTTCCCAGAAACCAGAAATGACCACGGTGGGGGCCCTGCGGGTAGGATATTTGATCTGCTACGAGCAACTGCTGATATGGCCGGCGCTGAATCTGGCGTTCTACCGCCCTGAGGTTCTGCTGGCTCCGGCGAACGACTGGTGGGCCAGGGGAACAGACATCCCGGCGATTCAGCGAGCTTCCGCCAAGGCCTGGGGGACTTTTCTCGGGGTTCCGGTGCTCTTCGCGGTGAACCAGTGATGGCTGCGCTATCTCGGGCCCACTCGGTCTATACCCTGTGCATGAAAGCAAAAGCCCTATTCCGAAAATGGGATGCTGCACTGATTCGGTACTTCGAGCGTCCCGCCCCCCGCAAGATGGCGGAGGGACTGCTCTGGGCCGCCAAGCATCTCGAAACCCTGTTTTTTCTCCCGTTCCGGCTGTTCTTTGTTCCCATGGTCTGGGTTCTGGATCGTCATGCCAAGAAGATGCGGGAAATTCGGGACCGGCTACGGGACAAGGGGAACTACTCATGAACCGAACCAAAACCAAGGCCAGAAGGGACGCTGTGCGCTGGCCCGGTGTTTCGGCCCATAGCCTCCGTCCCTGCAACCCACACTGGAGCAACCTGTGAAGCGCTGGTACGTCTGGGCAAAACGACTGCTTTGGTGGCTGTTCTGGGCGATCGTTGGTCTGCTGTGCCTGCTCGCTGGCGTGGGGATCTGGATGCAACGGGAGCATCTGGTCCTGAACCTGTCGACCTGCGAGCCGTTGGGTCTCTACCAACTCATCGGCAACCCCTATCCGCTGCACGATGGAGAGCTGGTGGAAGTCGAGCTTCCCGATCCCATCACCCATCCTGCGGTCGCCGAAGGCCTCCGGGACCACTGGTTTCCCGAGAATCAGCCTTGGATCAAGCAGGTCGGGGCACTACCCGGCCAGACGGTCACGCTCTCCCGTCAGGGGGTCTGGGTGGATGGCCGCTACCTGCCGAACTCGCACGTGGACCGGCGCACCCCAGGCGGGCGGGATGCGATCCTGCATTACCCGTTCGGCACCTACCACCTCAAAAACGGCCAGGTCTGGCTCTACGCACCGGGGAACTACGCCTTTGACTCCAGCTATTACGGGCCGGTGTCCCAGGGGCATATCCTGCAAGCGGCACATCCGTGCTGGATCCTCCCCGGTAGCCAATACTGGCTTCGGAAGGGGGATTGATGCGGCTTTCCCAAAACCAGCGGGGGCATCCGGCTGAGCAATCGGGCTTTGGCTCTACCCTCGGAACGTCAGCAACAATGGAGTCGGAGCCCATGCGTGTCTTGCAAGAAAGGGGCAGCCGATATGCCGAAGTCTCCACCCGCCTGCCCGTGAAGATGCACCTGTACACCAAGGCGCTGGCCTTCGCCCTGGGAAAGACGCTCAAGTCCATGTATCAGGACTGCGCGGAGCAGTTCCTCACCGAAGCGCCGTGGAAATACGGCCTGCGCTGGCGGCCTACCAAGGGCCTGACCACCCGGCTTTCGGAGGTGGGCAGCAAAACCGTCACCGGCTGGACGCAGGTCAACGTGCGCGTCCGGTACGAGACCGCCATACGGCTGGAGGCCTTGGCGGCGAAAGAGAAGATCAGCGTGTCGAGCCTCTACTACACGATGCTCTACTGGTGGGCCTGGTACCAGTACCCACCCGCCTACGAACGGGAACGGCGAGCGAAAGCTCTTGCGAACAAGGGGATTCCTCATGAAGTTCATTACGGTAACGAACCAGAAGGGCGGAGTTGGGAAAACCGCCCTGTCCCTGCACATCGCCGAATACGCGGCGCGGGCCAAGGGCGCACGGACGCTGCTGGTCGATCTGGACGGCCAAAGAAACGCGACCTTTCTGGCTACCGGCAGAGCACGGTACGAAGCCGGTACGGTGCTTGATCTGTGGAATGACGAGTTGCCGGTTCCGAGGCCCATGGCGTCGCGCATGTCCTTTGACGTGCTGCCCGGCAACGAGTATGCCGCCGAGGTCGACAAGCAGCCCGTAGAAGAGACACAGAAAGCGCTGTACCGGCTGCACTCCCTCGATTACGACCTGGTGGTATTCGACACGCCGCCCGCCGTGGGCGCCCGACAGGTGGTTCCCATGCAACAGGGCGGATTGCTGGTGGTCCCTCTGGAGCCGGAGATTCAGGCGATCCAGGGACTCGCGGGGCTACTGCACATCTGGACGGACATTGCCCAGGAGATTCGTCTAGACCTGCGGCTGGTGGTCAACAAGCGCATCAAGAACTCCACGCATCAGGAAGCGATTCTCGACACGCTCCGCCGCTCTGCTGCGGCTGGACCGCATATGCTCCCGGAGGAACTGACCGCTCGCACCCTAGTGCCCAACGCGCTAAAAGACGGGAGGCCGGTCTGGGATTACGACCGGAGTGACCCGGCAGCGGCGGTGTGGGCAGGAGTCTGCAAGCAACTCACGGAGCAGGTTTTGGCGGTAGACGATGCCGAGACGCAGGAGGAAGCACATGGCTAAGGTCGATATCAGCAAGGCGATTCAGAACCACGTCACCCGGCGGGCATTCCAGGATTTGGAGGCCGCTGTCGCCAAAAAGCCTGCGGACACACCCCAATCGGCCTACCAATTTTTGCCGCTGGATGCCATCGAGCCGGACCCGGATCAACCCCGGCGCATCTCCGGTATGTCGGACGGTGATGACCCGCACGGGCTGGAAGAATTGGCGGGCAGCATCCAGGCACACGGCGTCATCCAGCCCATTACGGTGCGCTCTCTGGGCGGTGGCCGCTACCGCATCGTCACCGGCGAGCGGCGCTGGCGTGCCGCAAAAATCGCCCTGCAATCGGGAACACCTTGCGAACGTAAGGGGTATGACCTGACGCGGATTCCGGCTGTGCTGGTGGCTCCCGAGTCGGAACACGACCGGCTGGAAATGCAGATGGTGGAAAATCTGGCACGGGAAGATATGAGCCCGCTGGATACGGCCAGGGCCCTGCAAAAGCTCATGGAAGAGACGAAGATGTCCGGACGTGAGCTGGCTCGACGCTTGGGAAAATCCGAGGGTTGGATACGCCAAATTTTGAATGTTGCCAGCCCAGAGGCTCAGGAAGTATCCAATCGAATCGGTGTTCCTCTGGAGGAGATTGGTCAGGCCGACTTGATGCGCATGAAGTCGTGGCTTGCCGATGGGCGGCAAGCTATTTTGGAGGCGATGCGCGTGAGGATTGCCCAAGGCGAGCCCTACACGCGCGCCTTGCTGGACGAGGAGGCCAACCGCTATGACTTGGAAAGCACCCTACATCTCCGTGGGCGGGGACTATCCCTGGACGATCTGCGGATACTCCAGTCCTGGCAAGCCGATCCCGAAAAGGCGGCGGCACTGGCACGGGTGCAGAGCGGCATGAGCCTGGCCGATGCCCTGGCGAGCACCGCAGACCGTACCGACAGGAACGACCAGAAAGCGGAGCCCCGAGCGAAAACCGAAACTCCGACTAGTTCCCGGAGCCACGAGCAGAATGCGGTGGAAGATTCCGGCAACGCCGGAGGCTTTGAGGACGCTCCGGAGCACTGGAACCCGGAGACGGATCGGTTAGAGCCAGAGATCGATCAACCCAGATTTGAGCGGCAGGATGCTTCGGATCCCGTAGCCAGCCCGTACACGGCAGTGGAACAGGCCAGTCGCGGTCGGAGTGACTCCCTCACGATCGAGCTACCAGGCGAGCTGATCACCTTGATCTTTGAGAAAGCAGGCCTGGCCCGCCCTCTGGATCTGGATCGGGATACCCTGCTGGATGCCTTGGGCAGGGCCCTGTCGTGAGCAACCGCTGTGCAAATCGGGCTTCACGGGTCTGCGGGAAAGCAGGTGCCTTTCGAGCCGATTTGCACACAAATTGCACGGAAGTCGATTTGGATGGGTGGAAAACGGTTCTTAACTTTTTGTTTTTATTGGTGGCGCTTCAGGGACTCGAACCCCGGACACGCGGATTATGATTCCGCTGCTCTAACCGACTGAGCTAAAGCGCCGTGAGGCGCAGATTAAACCGTTTATGGCCCGTGCTGTCAAGAAAGAGCAGGAAGAAATGGCCGGGAGCACCATAAACGGTCAGAAGCGAGAAAACGCAGGGGTGGCTCAGCGTAACAGCCGCCTTACCAGCAGGTACCAGGCCACTGCATAGGCAAGGAGGGTATAGAGCAGCAAAACCGCAAGATGATAGCCGACTTGCTGGGGAAGCTGTCCGGTGAGCAAGGGGCGGAGCAGGGCCACGGCATGGGTGAGGGGTAATGCCTGGGCGATATCCTGGGCAAAGAGCGGGAGCGAGTGCAGAGGGTAAAAAACTCCGCAGAATAAAAACATCGGTGTCACCGCCAGGGTGAAGTAATACATGAAAAAATCGTAACTGCGGGCGAGGGCGGTCATGACCAGGGCCAGGCTGCCAAAGCTCAGTCCGGCCAGCAGGATGACAGGAATGCTCAGCCAGACCCAGGGACCCTGAATGGCGCCGAAAAAGTAAGCGACGATGATGATCGCCAGCGCACTGATCAAGCCCTTGACGGCGGTCCAGAGGACCTCCCCGGCGAGAATGTCGCTGACCCGCAAAGGCGTGGCCAGCATGGCCGCATAAGTGTGCTGGGCATTCATGCGCGTAAATGCGGAATACAAGCCTTCGAAACTGGCTGTATTCATCACGCTGCTGGCGACAATGCCGGAGGCGATGAAGGTGATGTAAGGCATCCCGTCCATGGGCCCGACAAAATGCCCCAGCCCGTAACCCAGGGCCAGCAAATACAGAAGGGGATCACCAAAATTGCCGAGCATGCTGGGGATGAGCAGCTTGCGCCAGACGGCAAAATTCCGTTGCAGCACTGCAAACGCGCCGGGACCGGGAATCGCCTCCTGCCAGTTGCTCATTGCTCCGCCTCGCGCAGCTGGCGACCGGTGAGGCGCAAAAACACGTCTTCCAGGCTGGCGGGTCGTTGCAGCCAGCGATAGGCCGGGTCATGGGCAAAATGTGTCATGACGGGCTGCAGATCCTGCCCGTAGCAGATCAGGGTGTCCCCGACCCTTTCACTGACGGCAACATGCGGTTGATGCCAGTTTTCCGGATCTGGCGTATGACCATCGAGGCGTCGCAATTCCAGCACTTCTCCCGGAATATGGGCGCTGATCAGGCCCTGGGGCGTGTCCTGCACGAGGATGCGACCCTGATCAATAATGCCGACCTGATCGGCGAGCCGCTCCGCTTCGTCCATATAGTGGGTGGTGAGCAGCAGGGTGGTCCCCTGCCGCCGCAAATCCCGCAGGCGTTGCCAGATCAGATGCCGCGCCTGGGGATCCAGCCCTGTGGTGGGCTCATCCAGCAGGAGCAGTTGCGGCGCATTAATCAGTGCCCGGGCAATGGTCAGGCGGCGTTGCATACCACCGGAAAGCGCCGTAATGGGTTGTCGGGCATAGTTGCTCAGCGCCATGAAATCCAGAAGCTCAGCACTACGCTGGCGGATTTTGACTTTGGAAAGACGAAAATAGCGGCCATAGGTCCAAAGATTTTCTTCTACCGTAAAGTCCGGGTCGAGATTATCCATTTGCGGGACGACCCCGATTTTGGCCCGCCCGGCCGTGCCCAGTGCTGAAAGTGTCTGTCCCGCGATGCGGATTTCCCCGCCGTCCACCGGCGTCAGACCCTGGATGGCGCGAACCGTGGTGCTTTTGCCGGCGCCGTTGGGGCCTACCAGGGCAAAACAGCTTCCCGCTGCTACGGAAAATGTCACGCCCCGCAAAACCGGGTGGCCACCATACTGTTTTTGCAGCTGCTGCAGGTCAAGAAATGCGGGATTCAGCACAAGGGCTTGTTCCCGTGTAGTGCATCTGCGCGACTTCGTCTTGGAGGGATTGCAGGAGCGCTGTTTGCAGGGTATTCAGTTGACCATGAAAAAAATGGTCTGCGGGCAGCAGCAGCGTCACCGGATTCACCGGCAAACCTGCGACCCAGTGCTGGACGCTGGCGGCTGGAACCAGCTCGTCCTGTTCGCCCTGGATGAGGGTCCAGGGACATTCGGGCGGAGGCAGCTGCTGAAAATCAAAGAGATTGACCGGCGGGGCCACCGTCAGCAGGCGGGTGATGCGCGGATGGTGCTGGACCGCCCGGTAAGCGACATAAGCCCCGAAGGAAAAGCCCGCCAGCCAGATGTCAAAACCCGGGCGGCGTTGCTGTACCCAATCGAGAACCGCCAGACAGTCATCCGTTTCTCCGCGACCATCATCATAGCTACCAGCGCTTTCGCCCACGCCGCGAAAATTGAAGCGCAGAGAGGGGATGCCGAGCAGATTGCAGGTTCGGCTGAGATAATGCACTACCTTGTTATGCAGAGTGCCCCCATACAACGGATGCGGGTGGAGGATGACCGCCACCGCCCCCCGGGTTTCTTTGTCCGGACAGGCGGTCAGCCCTTCCAGATCGCCAGCGGGGCCGGGGATGACGACTTTCTCGCCGACGCACTCCAGGCCGGCCAGTTCACCCCCGTCATACAGATGACTGCGGTCGATGGGCAGCATTAGATCTGCAACCTTTTAACGGGAACGCCATCGCGCAGATGGGATTCGACAATTTCCCGCACGTCATCACCATCCACAAAGGTGTACCAGACTGCCTCGGGATATACCACTGCGACTGGCCCTTCCTGACAACGGCCCAGGCAACCGCAGCGATTGACGCGCACCTGATGATCGCCATGAATTCCCAGAGCTTTAGCGTGCTTTTTGGCCAGATGAAACATTTCGTCAGCCAACCCGCTGTTGTTGCAGGCCTGCTCGCCATTGTCGCGGTGATTCAGGCAGATAAACAAATGTCTTTGATAGAAACCATCTTCCATAAGCGTTGACCCTTTCTCTGCTGAGGACCATCATACCTGAATCAGCATTTACAAACAGCGTAGGGAGAAGTCATGCTCAGTGATCTGCTTATTGCCAATCTGGATAATGCCTTGCGCACCCTGACCGGACTGCAGGCCGGCAGTGATCGGCCTTATCCCGGTGAAGAAGTGCCTGACACCCTGCTGCGTCCCTGGGAGCGCCAGCAGGCGGGAAGGATGATGCGGGTGAATCACGCCGGTGAGGTGATGGCTCAGGCGCTCTACACCGGACAGGCGGCGGGCACTGCTGATCCGGAACTCAAGACCCAGCTGGAACATGCCCGTAGTGAAGAAGAAGATCATCTGCGCTGGTGCCAGACCCGCCTGCGTGAACTCAACAGCCGCCCCAGCCTGCTGGCCCCCCTGTGGTATGGGGCCGGCTGGAGTATGGGTTTTCTAGCTGCTCGGCAGGGTCGCGGAACCAATCTCGGCCTGGTGGTAGCCGTGGAAAACCAGGTGGAAGAACACCTGAACAGCCATCTGGAGAGCTTGCCGATGGATGATGAGCGTAGCCGGGCGGTAGTTGCGCAGATGCGCGATGATGAGGTCGGCCACGCCGCCACTGCTGAGTCTCTGGGTGCCGAGAGGTTGCCCATGCCGGTGCGGATGGCGATGGGCCTGTTCTCGAAGGTGCTGACGCGCGGAGCGCTGTGGATTTAGTGGCTTACGACACCGGGTGTCTGCTGACCACGGGCCGGACCGACAACTCGCCGCCACCCGGCAGATGGATGCGATAACGACCGGCACGTACGGCTTCCGCCATGCTGCCGATGCTTTGCTGGGCCAACAGGCCCATCACATCTTTCTTCAAGGGCTTCCACTGATAATGCATGGGGCAGGCAGTTTCGTCGGCGCAGGCTTTCAGGCCCAGTACACAGCCCTGACCAAAGGGTTGACCTTCCACCACTTCCACAATATCGAGAATATTCATTTGCTCGGCACCAGGGCGCAGGACAAAACCGCCCCCCCGACCCTTGAAGGAGTCCAGGACGCCGCGTTTGGCCAGATCCTGGAGGATTTTTGCCAGATATTGGGCCGGAACCCGCAGATAATCGGAAATATCCCGGCTCAACACCGGTTCGCCCGCCGGTTGGGCGGCAAGGTAAATCAATGCCTGTAAAGCATATTCGCTGGTTTTACTCAGTAGCATGAAAACTTCCTCAGGATTCGTCGACGACCGTAAAGTCGTGGGTGATTTCTGCTGTTTTGCCCAGCATTACGCTGGCTGAACAGTATTTTTCCGCCGAAAGACTGATGGCGTGCGCTACTCGCTTGGGATCCAGTGCTTTGCCGGATACCCTGAAATGCAGATGTATTTTGGTGAAAACCTTGGGGTCGGCATCCGCTCTTTCGGCGTGAATGTCGACGACACAGCGGGCAATATCCTGACGGGATTTCTGCAGAATCATCACCACATCGATGCTCGCGCAGCCGCCCAGACCCATGAGCAGCATTTCCATGGGCCGCGCACCGAGATTGTGCCCACCGATGTCGGGCGATCCGTCCATGACCACTGCATGACCGCTATCGGCGCTGGCCACAAAGCTCATCTGACCAGGACCCATCCATTGCACCTGTGCCTGCATGCTTCGCTCCCTTATCAACAATAACGTACCATTAGATGACAATATAGGGGCTATGTAAACTGCAGGTTAGTCGCCGCAGGGTATTCAAGGTTGTGAAATGGGTTCCGGAAACAATCGAGACAGGGCGGCACCTGGCTCTGCCTCACGCATGAAGGCCTCCCCCACCAGAAAAGTGCCAATGCCAGCATTCCGTAACCGCGCCACTTCTTCGCCACTACGAATGCCGCTTTCGGTGACGACAATGCGCTCGGCGGAAACTTCCGGAAGTAATTCCAGGGTGGTTTCAATGTCAGTAACAAAACGATGCAAATCCCGGTTGTTGATACCGATCAGCGGCGTGCGCAGCTTGAGGGCGCGCTGGAGTTCTGCCCTGTTGTGCACCTCCACCAGTACCGCCATACCCAGATAATGGGCTGACTCTTCGAGAGTCTGGAGTTGCTGGTCGGACAAAGCTGCCACAATCAGGAGGATGGCATCTGCCCCGATAGCCCGCGCTTCCCAGACCTGATACGGGTCAATGCAAAAATCCTTGCGCAGGACGGGCAGCGGGCAAGCTTCCCGGGCGGCGGTCAGATAAATGTCAGCGCCCTGAAAATAGTGCTCATCGGTTAGTACCGAAAGGCAGGCTGCACCATGGGCGGCATAGTCCTGGGCGATGCTCACGGGATTGAAATCTTCCCGGATGATGCCTGCCGAGGGTGAAGCCTTTTTGATTTCGGCGATGACCGCCGCCTGTCCGGCAGCCAGTTTGCTGCGGATGGCTCCGACAAAATCCCGGGGCTGGGCGCTCAGGGCTACGGAGGCCTGCAATTCCGCGAGACCCAGGCGCGCCTTGCGTTCGACGATTTCTGACTGTTTTCGGGTGATGATTTCCTGGAGTATGTCCGTCATACGGATCCTTAGGGGGTTTTGCCCAGTAATTCCTGCCATTTTTGCCAGGCAGCGCCTGATTTGAGTATCTCTCGTGCCCGTATGACACCAACGGCCATATCGGGTACCACGTCTGCCGCGTAGAGCGCGGCCCCGGCGTTCAGCAACACCACGTCCAGGCGGGGTCCGGGGCGATTTTGCAGGACTTCCTCTGCGGCGGCCAGGGCGCTGGCGACGCTGTCAATCTGCAGGGTGGCCAGGGGCGCACGGGCAATGCCAAAATCCTCAGGCTGTATGCGGCTGCGGGAAATGACGCCATCTTTCAGTTCGGCCACATCCGTAGGTGCGGAAAGACTGATTTCATCCAGGCCATCATGACCATGGACCACCAGCACATGCCGCGAGCCGAGTTCCCGGGCGGCTTCGGCCAGAGGCATCAGCCAGCGTTCAGCATAGACGCCGAGCACCTGATGGGGGGCACCAGCGGGATTGCTCAGGGGGCCCATCAGATTGAAGAGGGAGCGAATCGCCAGCTCTTTGCGCGGTCCCACAGCATGGCGCATGGCACCGTGATGGGCCGGAGCGAAGAGGAAGCCGATGCCGATACTTTCAATGCTCCGGGCGACGCTTTCGGGGGTCATATCCATGGGCAGGCCGGCCGCTTCCAGCACATCGGCGCTGCCACTGCGGCTGACCATGGAGCGATTACCGTGCTTGGCTACCCGGGCTCCTCCGGCAGCAGCCACTACCGCCGACACGGTGGAAATGTTGAAGGTACTCAGGGCATCTCCGCCAGTACCGCAGGTATCCAGCAAATGGTCGGTGGCAACGGAGACCTTGGTCATGCAGGCCCGCAAGGCCAGGGTAGCACCCACCAGTTCTTCGACTCTCTGCCCCTTCATGCGCAGGCCCATGAGGAGGGCACCAATTTGCGCAGGCGTCCATTCTCCGGCCATGATCGCAGCAAATACTTCCTGGGCCTGTTGCCGGGATAAATCCTGCTGGGCAGCGATTTGTTCAAGAATATCGCGGACGATCATTGCAAGGCTTCTCCTTGCAGAAAGTGCTGGAGGAGGGTTTTACCGCATTCGCTGAGAATGGATTCCGGATGAAACTGCACGCCCTCCACCGCCAGGGTACGATGACGTAATCCCATGATTTCTCCCGCTTCTGTCCAGGCGGTGATTTCCAGGGTTTCGGGTAGGGTTTCCCGCTCGACAATCAGGGAATGATAGCGGGTGGCGGGAAAGGGATCAGGCAGATCGCGAAAAACGCCCTGACCATGATGATAAATGGGCGATGTCTTGCCATGCATGACCTGCCCGGCGCGGATCACCCGGCCGCCAAAAGCCTGGCCGATGGCCTGGTGTCCGAGGCAAACCCCCAGCAGCGGGATTTTGCCGGCAAAGTGCTGAATGACGGCCACGGAAATACCGGCTTCATTGGGCGTGCAGGGGCCTGGAGAGATACAGATATGGCTGGGAGCCAGTTTTTCGATGGCTGCCAGGTCGATGGCATCATTGCGCTCGACCCGCACTTCAGCCCCCAGTTCACCGAAATATTGCACCAGATTGTAGGTAAAACTGTCATAATTATCAATCATGAGTAGCATGATCTACCCTCCCTTCGGGATCCAGGCCATTTTCGGCCAGGGCGACGGCCCGGAACATGGCGCGGCGTTTGTTCATGGTTTCTTCCCATTCTGCAGCCGGTTCGGAGTCAGCAACAATGCCGCCCCCGGCCTGAATGTGCAGGGTACCGTTCTTGATGACGGCAGTGCGGATGGCAATGCAGGTATCCATGTTGCCATTCCAGCCCCAGTAGCCGACGGCACCGGCATATACCCCCCGGGAAACCGGCTCCATTTCACGGATGATTTCCATGGCGCGAATTTTGGGAGCCCCTGATACGGTGCCTGCCGGGAAAGTGGCACGCAGGGCATCCATGGCGTCCAGTTCCGGGCGGAGTTGCCCCGTGACCTGGGATACGATGTGCATGACATGGGAGTAGCGTTCGATGTCAAAAGCATCGGTGAGGATCACTGAGCCGACTTCGGCAATGCGTCCCACATCATTGCGCGCCAGATCAATCAGCATGAGATGTTCGGCGCGTTCTTTGGGGTCGGCCAACAGTTCTTTTTCCAGAGCCTCATCTTCTGCCCGGGTTTTTCCGCGCGGGCGGGTTCCGGCGATGGGACGTACGGTTATTTGCCGGTCCTCGACCCGCACCAGGATTTCCGGTGAGGAACCCACCAGAAATGTGTCATCCAGATCCACATAAAACATGTAGGGGGAAGGATTGACGCTACGCAGGGCACGATAGATGTCCAGGGGGTGGGCGGTCAGTTCAGTGGACAGACGTTGCGAAGGCACGACCTGCATGACGTCACCCGCCGCAATATAGGCCTTGATGCGCTCCACGACCGCCATATATCCCGCGCGGCTAAAGCTGGCGCTGAAGTCTTCCTCGCGCACCCGGCGGGTTTGTACGGGGGGCGGCGGAGGCAGGGCCGTTTGCCGGAGTTTTTTCTGGAGCTGCTGGAGTCTGGCAACCCCTTGCGCGTAGGCGTTGCGTTGCGCGGGGTCCACATGCACCACGAGGCGGATGGTGCCGCGCAAATTATCAAAAATCAGCAGTTCATCTGCTACCAGCAGCTGGATTTCCGGCAGATCCAGCGGGTCGGCCAGGGCTTCGCTGCGCGCCAGACGCGGTTCGATGGTCCGGACAATATCGTAGCCAAAATAGCCGACCAGCCCGCCACTGAAGCGGTCATCCGTGACCTCTTCCAGATCTGCGACCCGGAAACGCGCACGGAAGGCGCTGATCCAGGTGAGGGAATCCTGGGGCTGCGCCCGCTCGGTTTCGACGCCATCCACATGGACAGTGACCAGTCCATGATGCACCCGGATGATTTGTCGGGCGGGGAGGCCAATGATGGAATAACGCCCCCATTTTTCTCCACCCTGAACGGATTCGAGCAGATAGGCATAGGGGCCATCGACCAGCTTCAGGTAAGCGGAGAGGGGGGTATCGAGGTCGGCGAGAACCTCGCGGGTCAGGGGGATGCGGTTATAGCCCTGGGCAGCCAAGGCCGCAAAACTGGCTTCAGAAATCATGGATCACCTCGTAGGAACGATACAAAGGAAGACACTGCTTTTCAGCAGCGACGCCATCGTTTTCCCGCAGGTTCCAATTTCAGCATGATTTCCGTAACTCCTGTGTCAGGCGAGAATATCCAATAATTCGCTCATATTGTCCAGTACTGCATCTGGATGGAGTGCCTGCACAGGTTCATCGCCATTATAACCGTAGGTCACGCAGGCGACCGGCATGGCGGCTGCGCGGGCAGCCTGGGTGTCATTGCGCGAGTCACCTACCAGCAGACAGTCACTGACGGGCTGATGAAAGTGGGCAGCAGCATGCTGCAATGGCAGGGGATCAGGTTTCTTTTTGGGCAGGCTATCACCGGACAACACCAGGCCAAAATAGTCATAGAGATCGAGCTGCTGCAGGATGGGCAGAGTAAAAGCCTGGGACTTGTTGGTGATGCAGACCAGTTCCCGACCCTGGGCCTGAAGAGCTTTCAGGGTATCGCGCACACCGGGGTAAATCTGGCTGTGATCGAGCAGGTGTGCGCCATAGTACTGACTGAAGTCCACCATGGCGGCATCCAGTTCGCTTTCACTGGGATCCTGCTGAATACTCAGGGCCCGGCGCATCAGTTCGCGGACCCCGTTGCCGATGAAGCCGCGAATGACCGGCATTTCCGCGGGCTCACGCCCGAGTTTGCGGAGGACATGATTGGCGGCTCCGGCCAGATCGGGGGCGGTATCAATCAGGGTACCGTCCAGATCCAGCAGCACTACCCGCGCCGGAAACGGCGCGCTGGCATTGAGTTGTACGGCCATTTAACCCGCCAGTGCTTTACGGAAAGCCGCAATGGTCGCCTTGTAGTCCGGCGTATTGTAGATGGCGCTACCCGCCACAAATACGTCAGCACCGGCGTCGGCTACCCGCCGGATATTGTCGATTTTGACGCCGCCATCCACTTCCAGTTCGATGGGTTTGCCGATGGCATCAATGCGTTTGCGAATTGCCTCGATTTTGCGCAGAGTGTAGTCAATGAAACTCTGTCCGCCAAAGCCAGGGTTGACGCTCATCACCAGCACCAGATCGAGATTTTCCAGGACGTAGTCGAGGACATCCAGGGGCGTACCGGGATTGAGCGAAACCCCGGCCTTGCAGCCCAGGCTATGGATCAGTTGAATGGTGCGATCCAGATGAATGGTGGCTTCGGGGTGGACGGTGATAATGTTGGCACCGGCCTTGGCAAACTCGGGAATGATGGCATCCACAGGCGCGATCATCAGGTGCACATCCAGAGGTTTCTGGGTGTGGGGCTTGATGGCGGCAGCCACCAGCGGTCCGATGGTGAGATTGGGGACAAAATGATTGTCCATGACGTCCACATGAATATAGTCGGCGCCCGCCTCATCCACTGCCCGCACTTCTTCGCCCAGGCGGGCAAAGTCAGCAGAAAGAATGGAAGGTGAAATCTTGTATTGTGTCATACGACCTCCAAAACAGGGCGAGAGCGCTTTGCGCCCTCGCCATTTTTCAAGTGTCGGATCGCTTTATCAGAGACCCGTGACGCGGGGATCCAGCTCGCCTTTGCTGTAGCGCTTGAACATGGTATCCAGGGGGATCACCTTGATCTTGCTGGCATTGCCGGCGGTACCGAAAGCCTCGAAACGCTGGCGACAGATATCGCGCATGGCATCCAGAGAAGCGGTGAGGAACTTGCGGGGATCAAAGTTCTTTGGGTTCTTGTACAGGCTCTGGCGCACTGCACCGGTAGCAGCCAGACGCAGGTCGGTGTCAATATTGACCTTGCGCACGCCGTTCTTGATGCCTTCCTGAATTTCTTCCACCGGCACGCCATAGGTTTCGCCGATGTCACCACCAAATTCGTGGATGATTTTCAGCCAGTCCTGGGGGACGGAACTGGAACCATGCATGACCAGATGGGTATCGGGAATGCGGGCGTGAATTTCCTTGATGCGGTCAATGCGCAGCACCTTGCCGGTAGGCGGCTGGGTGAACTTGTAGGCGCCATGACTGGTGCCGATGGCAATGGCCAGGGCATCGAGCTTGGTGGCTTTCACAAACTGGGCGGCTTCTTCAGGATCGGTCAGCATCTGGTCGTGGGTCAGACAACCTTCGGCACCGACGCCATCTTCTTCACCAGCCATGCCGGTTTCCAGGGAACCCAGGCAACCCAGTTCGCCTTCCACAGAAACACCTACAGCATGGGCCATTTCTACCACCTTGGCGGTGACGGCGGTGTTGTAATCATAGCTGGCGGGGGTTTTGGCATCTTCCATCAAAGAGCCATCCATCATGACGCTGGAAAATCCGGAGCGAATCGCCTGGATACAGACGGCAGGGCTGGCACCGTGATCCTGATGCAGTACCACAGGAATATCGGGATATTCTTCGATGGCCGCCAGAATGAGGTGGCGCAGGAAAGGTTCACCGGCATATTTGCGGGCACCGGCAGAAGCCTGCAGGATGACCGGAGCATCGACGGCTGCTGCTGCTTCCATGATGGCACGCACCTGTTCGAGGTTGTTGACGTTGAAAGCCGGAATTCCGTAACTGCGTTCTGCAGCATGGTCCAAAAGCTGGCGCAATGAAACAAGAGCCATAGCACTTCTCCTAAACGTGAATGAAAATGGGTTTTGATCAATCCTATAGACGCGGCCGGCAAACTGCAACCTGACCCGTCATTGTGCTTTGTTTTTCCTTGGGCTAGGCGCGATGGGTGACGTCGCCCACGCGCACCAGCTTCAGGGTATTGGTGCCGCCCGGAGAACCGATGGGTTCACCAATGGTGATGAGCATCAGGTCACCATCCCGCACGGCACCGCGACGGCGCAGTTCGTCTTCAGCTGCGCGCATGACCTGCAGGGGGTCGTCATGGCGATTTTGCGGGAAATTGACGGGATGTACCCCCCGGTAAAGCGTTACCTTGCGGCGGGTATATACCTGCGGCGTCAGGGCATAAATGGGTACCTTGGGATTGGCGCGGGATAACCACAAGGCGGTAGAGCCGCTTTCCGTAAAAGCCGCAATGGCGGCGATGGACGAGCGCAGAGTGGCGAGGAGCGCCGCTGCGGCAATGGTTTCATCGACGCCCGCCAGGGGGCGGTCAATAATCTGCAAGGTATTGGTACTGGGTGCGTGCCGTTCAGCTTCCCGACAGGTGCGATCCATGGCCGCCACGGCCTCCACCGGATAGGCCCCACTGGCGGTTTCGGCCGATAGC
The DNA here is from genome assembly GCF_057473465.1 of Acidithiobacillus sp. TH-A117. NCBI lineage: Bacteria > Pseudomonadati > Pseudomonadota > Acidithiobacillia > Acidithiobacillales > Acidithiobacillaceae > Acidithiobacillus > Acidithiobacillus sp. TH-A117. The sequence goes on along the minus strand of NZ_JBYCKQ010000015.1, from coordinate 51,555 downwards.
ATGACCGCATCCGTGCCATCCAGAACCGCGTTGGCGACGTCAGAAACCTCGGCGCGGGTGGGGATGGGCTGATGGATCATGGATTCCATCATCTGAGTGGCGGTAATACTCAGGCGATTATGCTTCTGAGCCAGGGCAATAATCCGTTTTTGTACGGGAGGAACGGCGGCATCGCCGATTTCCACGCCCAGATCACCGCGAGCCACCATAATGGCTTCCGAAACTGCAAGGATTTCCTCGATGGCATCCACCGCTTCGGCCCGTTCGATTTTGGCTACCAGTGCCCCATGTCCTCCGGCTTCCCGGAACAGGCGTCGGGCCTCATCCATGTCTGCGGCGCTGCGGGGAAAGGAAACCGCCAGATAGTCGGCTTCCAGACGGGCGGCGGTGATGATGTCGGCGCGATCCTTGTCGGTCAGGGCCGGAGCCGTGAGGCCGCCACCGGCGCGATTGATGCCCTTGCTGTTGGATAGCTCTCCACCCTGGACGACACGGGTATGGATTTCGTTGCCCTGCACTTTTTCTACCCAGAGCACGATCATGCCATCATTGAGGAGCAGGGTGGCACCGCGTTCCACGTCGCTGACCAGCTGCGGATACGTCACTCCGACCCGGGTCTGATCCCCCAGCGTGCAGTGAATATCGAGAATGAAGGGTTCACCCTCCTTCAGCTGGATTTTACCATCGGCAAACTTGCCGATGCGGATTTTCGGACCTTGTAAGTCGGCCAGGACGCCGATGGCCCGCCCATGGGCGCGGGCGCGCTCGCGGACCATTTCCGCCCTTTGTACATGGTCCTCGGGAGAACCATGGGAGAAATTGAGACGGACGACATCGACACCCGCCTCGATCAAGCGATCGATGACCTGCACATCAGAACTGGCAGGGCCCAGGGTTGCGACGATTTTCGTCCGGCGTATCAAGTGTTGTTTCCTTTTGCGCGTGCTTCCAGAATAGCTACGGCCGGCAGGGTTTTGCCTTCGAGGAATTCCAGAAAGGCACCCCCGCCGGTGCTGATATAAGACACCTTGTCTTCAATGTGGAACTGGTTGATGGCGGCAATGGTGTCACCCCCACCGGCAATGGAAAAAGCTGCGCTTTCAGCAACAGCCTGGGCGATTGCCTTGGTGCCTCCGGCAAAGTTGGCAAACTCGAAAACGCCTACGGGGCCGTTCCAGACGATGGTGCCGGCTTTGCGGAGAATGTCTCCCAAGGTCTTGGCAGTATCAGGGCCGATATCCAGAACCATGTCATCTTCGGCAATGTCGGCGACGGCACAGGTGCGTGCCGGGGCGGTAGCGGAAAATTCCTTGGCTACCACCACATCCGTGGGTAGAGGTACATCGCCACCCTTGGCTTTGGCAGCAGCGATGATGGCTTTTGCTTCGGGTACCAGGTCGGCTTCACAGAGGGATTTCCCAACCCCGTGACCTTCGGCAAGGATGAAGGTGTTGGCAATGCCTCCTCCGACCACCAACTGATCTACCTTGTCAGCCAGAGACTTGAGAATGGTGAGTTTGGTGGATACTTTGGAGCCGGCGACAATGGCGACCAGCGGGCGTTTGGGGTTCTGCAGAGCCTTGCCAAGGGCGTCCAGCTCGCCGACCAGCAGGGGGCCGGCACAAGCCGTAGGCGCGTATTTGGCAATACCATGGGTGCTGGCTTCAGCGCGATGGGCGGTGCCGAAAGCATCGTTGACGAAAATGTCGCAAAGCTTACCGTACTTTTGCGCCAAGGCATCGTCATCTTTCTTTTCGCCCTTGTTGATGCGGCAGTTTTCGAGCATGACCACATCACCGGGCTTCACCTCAAAACCGCCATCCACCCAGTCGGCTTGCAGGCGGACGGGACGGCCGAGCAACTCCGACAGACGCTTGGCTACAGGCGCCAGAGAATCTTCGGGCTTGAACTCACCCTCGGTGGGGCGCCCCAGATGGGAGGTGATCATGACGCCGGCGCCAGCGTCCAGCGCCATTTTTACCGCCGGTGCGGAAGCCCGCACCCGGGTGTCGTCCGCAATGCCCCCCTCCTTGTTGAGGGGGACGTTGAGGTCGGCGCGGATAAATACCCGCTTACCCTGGGCCAATCCCTGCTTGCAGATGTTTTCAAAAGTCAGAACATGCATGAGCTCATCTCCAGCGGGCAGAATCAGTGACTGGCGACGTGCTTGACGAAGCGCATCATGTTGCAGGTATAGCCATACTCATTGTCATACCAGGACACTACTTTAACGAAGGTGGGATCCAGCTGCAGACCCGCGCCGGCGTCAAAAATGGAAGGTGTGGGATAACCCCGGAAATCGGTTGAAACCACCGCAGCCTCGGTATAGCCCAGCACGCCTTTGAGCGGGCCTTCACTGGCGGCTTTCATCGCCTTGCAGATTTCCTCGTAACTGGTTTCCTTGTTCAGTTCGGCAGTGAGATCCACGACCGAAACATCCGAAGTGGGCACCCGAAAAGCCATTCCGGTCAGCTTCTTGTTCAGTTCAGGAATGACCTTGCCTACCGCCTTGGCGGCGCCCGTCGAGGAAGGAATGATGTTTTCGAGAATACCCCGACCACCGCGCCAATCCTTGGCAGAAGGACCATCGACGGTCTTCTGGGTGGCGGTGGCCGCATGGACGGTGCTCATCAAACCGCGTTTGATGCCGAAGTGGTCATGGAGCACCTTGGCGATGGGGGCCAGGCAGTTGGTCGTACAGGAGGCGGCAGAGGCGATTTTCTCACCGGCATATTTGCTGTGATTGACCCCGTAAACAAACATCGGGGTGTCATCCTTGGAAGGCGCCGACTGCACCACTTTTTTGGCGCCTGCGTCCAGATGTTTCTGGCAGGTTTCGCCGGTCAGGAAGAAGCCGGTGGATTCAATGACTACATCCACGTCCACATCACCCCATTTCAGGTTGGCCGGATCGCGCTCGGCAGTTAGGCGGATACTTTTGCCATTGACGACCAGATTATTGCCCTCGACTTTGACTTCACCCTGAAAGCGGCCATGCACTGAATCAAACTGCAGCATATAGGCCAGGTAGGCGGGTTCAAGGAGGTCGTTGATGGCAACCACCTCCAGATTGTTGAACTCTGTTTCCTTGGCGATGGCGCGAAAAGCCATGCGGCCGATACGGCCAAAACCATTAATACCTATACGAATGGTCATTATAGTAACTCCTCAAAATTGCAAATAAATTCAAAGCGACTGGTACTGGGCGACAATGTTGTCCACAGTAAATCCGAATTTGGCAAATAACGTCGGTGCCGGCGCAGAAGCGCCAAAGTGGTCGATACCCACGACCGCGCCATGCAGGCCCACATATTTGTACCAGAGTCCGGTGGTGCCAGCCTCGATGGCGACCCGCTTGCTGATACCGGCCGGCAGAACGCTTTCCTGATAAGCCCCATCCTGGGCGGCAAAAATGTCCATGCAGGGCATGGATACCACGCGCACCGCGTGACCCTGCTCGGCCAGTTTCGCCTGGGCCGCGAGGGCCAGTTCCACTTCAGAACCGGTCGCAATCAGGATTCCTTGAGCCTTGCCGCCCTCGGCGTCCTTGATGACATAGCCGCCGCGACGGGCATTGGCTATGGTTTCATCGGTATGAGGCAGAGCCGGCAGATTCTGGCGGCTGAGGGCAAGCAGGGAAGGCGTACGCTGGAGCTTGACGGAGGATTCCCAGGCAACGACGGTTTCTATCGCATCGGCAGGACGCCAGACGTTGAGGTTGGGAATCAGACGCAGGCTGTTGACCTGTTCGACGGGTTGATGGGTCGGGCCGTCTTCGCCGAGGCCGATGGAGTCGTGGGTCATGACATAGACCACGCGAATACCCATCAGGGCCGACATGCGGATGGCATTGCGGCTGTAGTCCGAGAAAATGAGGAAGGTGCCACCAAAAGGCAGGAAGCCGCCATACAAGGACACGCCATTCATGATGGCGGACATGCCGAACTCCCGTACTCCGTAATGGATATAGTTACCCATCAGGCGATGCTTGCCGATGTCGATCGCTTCTTTCCAGCGGGTATTGTTGGAAGGAGTCAGATCTGCGGAACCGCCGAGAAATTCCGGCAGGGAGGCGGCAATACCCTGGATGGTTTTGCCGGAGGCGACGCGGGTGGCAATTTTCGGATTTTCCTTGCGGAATTCGCTGATCATCCGGGCAATGGCGGCGTCAAACTCGGGGCTGGCTTCGCCTGTCAGGCGGCGTTCAAATTCAGCTGCTTCCTTGGGAAAATTGGCTTTGTATTTGGCAAATTTTTCCTTCCAGGCGCTTTCGGCGGCTTCACCCTTGGGTTTGGCATTGTAGCCGTGATAGATGGCTTCGGGAATTTCAAAAGGCGCACCGCTCCAGCCGAGATTCTTGCGGGTCAGGGCGACTTCTTCGGCGCCGAGGGCGGCACCATGCACATCATGGGTGCCGGCCTTGTTGGGGGAACCATGACCGATGACCGTCTTGCAGCAGATCAGGGTCGGCTGTGTGGTCTGTTTGTGGGCCTGGTTGATGGCTTTTTTGATGGCTTCGGGATCATGACCATCCACATGACGGATGACGTGCCAGCCATAGGCCTCGAAGCGGGCAGGGGTGTCGTCACCGAACCAGTCATCCACATGGCCGTCGATGGAAATGTTGTTGTCGTCATAGAAGCAGACCAACTTGTTCAAGCCCCACACTCCAGCCAGGGAGCAGGCTTCATGGGAAACCCCTTCCATGAGGCAGCCATCACCCAGGAATACATAGGTGTAGTTGTTGACGATTTCGTGGTCGGGGCGGTTGAACTGGGCGGCCAGCATCCGTTCAGCGAGGGCCATGCCGACGCCGTTGGCAACGCCCTGACCCAGGGGGCCGGTCGTGGTTTCGACGCCGGGAGCATCGCGGTATTCCGGATGACCGGGAGTTTTGCTGTGCCACTGGCGGAACTGCTGAAGATCTTCAATGGACAGGTCGTAGCCGCTCAAATGGAGGAGAGCATACTGCAACATCGAACCGTGGCCGTTGGAAAGAATGAAGCGGTCACGGCCGGGCCAATGGGGATTGGCGGGATTGTGTACCAGAAAATCATTCCACAGGACTTCGGCTATGTCCGCCATGCCCATGGGCATTCCGGGGTGGCCGGAGTTCGCTTTTTCGACGGCATCCATGGCCAGAACGCGAATGGCATTGGCCAGATCAGTACGAGTTACAGTCATCACTCACTCCTTGGATAAATGAAAATGTCAGTCGGCGCGTTGGTGGGTACGAACCCGACGCAAAATGCCGTCATGGCCGGATATCACCAGGGTTTCGCTCTCTACAAAGTAGTGGGAGCGGGTCACACCGTCGAGAATGTCGCCGGAAGTCAGGCCGGTAGCCACGAAAAGCACGTCATCACTGGAGACGAGTTCGTCACGGCTGAGCCATTGTCCGACTTTGAGGCCGGCTTTTTCGATGGCTTCGGCTTCACCGGGTTTTTGCGGTGCCAGGCAGCCAAACATGTCGGCGCCCATGGCTCGTGCTGCACAGGCCGAGATCACGCCTTCGGGGGTGCCGCCGATACCCATCATGGCATCCACCTTGGTGCCCAGGGCGGCCATGATGCCGCCACTGACATCGCCGTCGGTCTGCAGGCGAACGGTGGCGCCGGCAGCCTGGATTTCGCGAATCATGGCGTCATGGCGGGGCTTCTTCAAAAGAAAAATACGCAGTTCCTTGACGTCTTTGCCGAGGGCCTTGGCCAAAGCCTGCAACTTGGCTTTCATGGGGGCTTCGGGATCGATTTTGCCGCGCGCCGGGGCGGGGACAATCAGCTTGTCCATGTAGTAGGCCGGACCGGGCTGGAACATGCTGCCTTTGGGGGCTGCGGCCAAAACACAAATGGAACCGGGCATGCCCTGGGCGAGAAAGGTGGTGCCCTCGACGGGGTCCACGGCAATTTCCACTTCGGGGCCGCTGCCTGAACCGACCTGTTCACCATTATAGAGCATGGGGGCTTCGTCTTTTTCGCCTTCACCGATGATGACCACCCCGCGCATGGGCACCTGGGCGATGGCGGCTCGCATGGCATCCACGGCAGCACCGTCACCCAGTTCTTTTTCACCTCGTCCTATCCAGGCGCTGGCAGCGCGGGCTGCAGATTCGGTAACGGGGAGCAACGACAGGGCAAGACTACCTATGGATGACATACGAATTTCCCTTCTAGTGGTGGTTTTACATGAAAGACATAATTGTTTTTAGCATAAATCAAAGGGCCGCGTTTGGGAACTCGCTACCTTGATCCGTAGCGTGGTCCAGCCAGTTTCGCCAGGTCTGGTGCAGCTCCGGGTCGAGGGTGGCAATGATGGAGCAGGGTTTGAGGTCTTTTTCCTGCAGGGGGGAGCCGTCGAAGCGGGAGATCTGGCCGCCGGCTTCTTGCAGAATCAGCGCCCCTGCAGCACGGTCCCAAAGCTGCTGGGCACCGTGGAGATAAAAATGGTAGCGTCCGGCGGCCAGCCAGCACCATTCGAGGACCGAGGCCCCGAAATTCCGCTGACTGTGAAAGGGCCGTTCATCAATGATGCGCAGGGCCAAAGGGCGCTGTAGTCGCTTGTAATCGACCACACCAACACAGTATTTCAAGGCTGGGGCTTCCCGGGTGAGAAGCGGGGTGTTGTCCACTTTGGCGCCCTGCCCACGAACGGCCGAAAACAGTTCGGCGCGCACTGGATCATAAATCCAGCCCATGACCGAATGGCCTTTTTCCAGCAGCGCCAAGGAAATCCCAAAAACCGGCACGCCGGCAGCAAAATTGCTGGTGCCGTCCAGGGGATCCAGGCACCATAGTGCGCTGCTGTTGTCGAGGAGATGTTGCTGTTCGTGGGACGACATTTCCTCACCCAGCAAAGGAATATCGGGATAGCGGGCTGCCAGCATGTCCTGGAGGAAGTTCTGGCTGTCAATGTCGGCGCTGGTTACGATGCTGCCATCGGGCTTGCGGCTGCTCACGACGGTATGAAATCGCGGGAGAATGAATCGTTCGGCACTGGTCCGCAGTAATTTGCCGACCCATTGCTGATCGATTTCGTTGATTCTGGACATGCCCATCTCCGCGATTTTTTTGACCCACTCTGACGGTGCTGCGATGATAAGCGGGTGATTATCATCCTGCTGAAAGTATACCGTCATGCCGCGCATTCATTTATACGCCGATTCTGAATTGCCCGAAAGCGGCACTTATTTGTTGCCCACGGAACCCAGTCATCACTTGCTGAAAGTATTGCGGGCACGCATGGGACAGGAGCTGACCCTGTTTAATGGGGATGGCTGGGTGTACGGCGGAGTCCTGACCGGGGCTGTTGAGCGCCGCGCCGAAATTGAGATCCGCCAGCGCTTCCAGCGTGATACCCGCTCGCCCCTCGCGATTCATCTCTGGTTACCCTTGATGCGGGGCGAGCGCTGGGACTGGAGCTTGCAAAAGGCCGTGGAGCTGGGCGTGCAGACGATTCAGCCGGTAGTCTGCCAGCATGCGGTGGTGCAGCTTGACGAGGCGCGTGGCGAGAAGCGGATCAAGCGCTGGCAGGATATGGTGATTGCGGCCTGTGAGCAGAGTGGGGCTACCACTATCCCGAGTGTGTTGCCGCCTGTTGCTTTAGCTGAGGTGTGGTCCCGCCGTCAGGGGGTGGGGCTGGTTCTGGACCCGGCGCCTGAGTATCCGAGAATGCGGGATCTGCCCCATCCAGGCACTGAGTTGACTTTGCTCAGTGGGCCGGAGGGCGGGTTGAGTGTTCAGGAGCTGGCAGCTGCGAGTGCCTGGGGCTTTCAGAAAGTACGCATGGGACCACGGATCTTGCGGGCGGAAACTGCTGCAGTGGCAGCAGTCGCCGTGCTTCAGTCCCTGTGGGGTGATACCTGAAATATCGGGTTTAAATCCAGCCCGCCTTTTTGAAACGGCGGTACAGATAATAGGATGATCCGGCCATGATGCTCAGCGCCATGGGGTATCCGAATTTCCAGTGCAGTTCAGGCATATACTCAAAGTTCATGCCCCAGATGCCGGTAAAAATGGTAATCAACACCAGAATGGCGCCCCAACCGGCCAGTTTTTTATTGACTTCACCGTGGTCGATGGCAATCAGGGACAAATTGACCTGAATGGCAGTGGAGATGGTGTCGCGGATGGTATCCAGCTGACTGTTCAGCAGCATGATGTGATCATGCACATCCCGGAAGTAGTTTTCGGCACCGTCTATCTGGGTAGGCACCCGTCCCCCGAAGAGTTTACTGAAGCCGTCTGCCAATGGCAGTAAGGCATGGCGTAACACATTGCTTTTATATTTGAAATCATACAGGCGCTCCATATTCTGGCGGGCTTCCTGATTGTGAAACATGACCGTTTCCAGTTGCTCCAGCTCATCATCGAGCATATCTACCACCGGAAAAAAAAGGTCCACAATGGCGTCGGACAGCGCATAAAGCACATAGGCAGAACCGTATTTGAGCAGATGGGGCTCCCGTTCTGCCCGGGCACGTACCCCGAGGAGGGTTTGTTCGCAATCCTGACGGACGGAAAGTACAAAATTACTGCCGACAAATATATTAATTTGTCCCATGTGGAGGTCTTCGCCATGATAGGCGGGGGCCTGCAGGACAACGAACAGATGCTGGTCATATTCCTCAACTTTGGGCCTTTGCAAGCCATTGAATACATCCTCTACAGCCAGTTCGTGCAGATGAAACTGTTTTTGCAGAGCGCGTAATTCCGTCTCGGTGGCATCCTGCAGGGCGACCCAGACAAAATTCCCGGATTCCTGTAAGTATTCGGGAATATCTTCGAGCATACTGTCTGCGACTTTATGTCCATCGTTGTACACTACACAGTTGACCAGCATTTTCCGGCTCCTTTCCTGATTTTGCGGTAGCGTGTAAATAATTCCGCCGGAAAGGCAAAAGCCATTTCCGGCGGGAAAACCGGGCCGGTTGTTCTTCGGCCCTTCATCAACAGGGATATCAGACCTGCGGCTGGATACGCGCCTTTTCGATTTTTTCCAGGCTACCCCGGGTTTCTACCCGGAAGATCCAGGTGACGATGGCGCCCAGTATCGACGTCCCTACCAGAATGATCAACAGGATCTGGGTACCAATGGTATGCAGCAGGATAGGGAACAGAAAAGCGGTCATGACTGCACCAATCTTGGCGAAAGAAGCGGCGAAACCGGCCCCGTAGCCACGAATCGATGTGGGAAACACCTCTCCTGCCAGCAGATAAGTCTGAGCATTGGGCCCAAGGTTGGTCATGAAGTTGAAAAGCATGAATCCTGCGAAGAGCAGAATGGTCTTGTCACCAGCGGGCAGGTTCAGGGAGATGGCCGCCAGCCCCAAACCTACAGCACAACCAATGAAACCGATGATCTGCAATTTGATCCGACCCGTACCTTCCACCATGAAGATGGCCGCGAGTACCCCCAGAATCAAGAGGACATCGAGCAGGGCGGTACCTTTGGCGGAGAGCATCACGTTCTGCGCCAGATCAGCCACAGAATGTACATCTTTGGAGGAGCCCAGGGTGGTAGCCAGAATGACCGGGGTAAAAATACCGATACCGTAAGTACCCAGATCCTGCAGGAACCAGGGAATGGAGGCGAGGAAGGTGGCACGGCGGTTATGGGTGTTGAAAAGTACCTCCGGGCTGACTTTCTGATGCCCGTGGGCATGTTCCTTGTTCAGGCGTACTTCCTTGGGATACTGGGGTACGCGTTTGAGCAGTCTGCGGGTTTCTTTTTCGGCTTCTTCCACGCGTCCCTTGCTGGCCAGCCAGTGGGGGCTGTCGGTAATGAAAAAACGGCCGACAATCACCAGAATGGCGGGAATAATGGCGGCGGCGTACATCCAGCGCCAGGCATCGACTTCGGGATAGACGTCGAGGATGACGATGCCCAGACCTGCTCCGACAATGGCGCCCACCGCCTGAAAGGCAAAGGCGCCGAGCACCAGGCCGCCGCGTCCCTTGCTGGGAACGGCTTCGGAAATGACCAGATGGGCGGTGGGATAATCACAGCCCAGGGCCAGACCAATCCCGAAGAGGCAGACTACCATCCAGATATAGTTGGGGCTCAGGGTCAGGCCGATAAGAAAGGCGACGAAAAGTACCATCTCGACGATGAACATGCGCTTGCGGCCGAATACATCGGAGAGCCCGCCCAGCATGGTGGCGCCAATCAGAATGCCGAACAGAGCCACAGCGGTGACCACACCCTTTTGCGCCGCTTGCAGGGAAAAGTCCTGAACAATGAGGGGCAGGGCAATACCGGTCATGAAAATGACCAGGCCTTCAAAAAATTTGCCAGCCACGGCGAGACTCCAGATCCGCCACTGCATGGCGGTCATAGGCGTGCCTTTGAGTGCGGTACCGTCGGGCCAGACGGGCACTTCATCAATATACTGCTGGATACTTTTCCCGCTGGGCGGGATATTCACGGGTTCTGAACTCATGGACGAGTGCTCCTTGAAGTGGGGTTATCCGGCGGACTCCGGGCTGTTGTTAAAAGGATTGAGTTCCTGAGAATTGGTTTCGCCATACATGACGTGGGCCCGGCTGACGACCAGGCTGTCGACGGGGCCGATGGCCTGCATGTCCTTGTTGTCGTAAGGAATCACCTGGAGCAAATGGCGCAAGGCATTCAGTCGCGCTCTTTTCTTATCGTTGGATTTGACCACGGTCCACGGTGCATAAGCCGTATCGGTATGGAAAAACATGGTTTCCTTGGCGCGGGTGTAGTCCTCCCAGCGATCCAGGGAGGCGAGATCCATGGGCGACAGTTTCCACTGTTTGAGGGGGTGGACCTTGCGCTCTTCAAAGCGGCGGCGCTGTTCGTCGCGGGTCACGGAAAACCAGAGTTTGACGAGATGAATGCCGCTATAAATGAGATGTCGCTCAAATTCCGGCACCTGGCGCATGAATTCCTGATAATCAGCTTCATTGCAAAAGCCCATTACTCTTTCGACGCCGGCGCGGTTGTACCAGGAGCGGTCGAAAAAGACCATTTCGCCGGCAGTGGGCAGTTGTTCGACATAACGCTGGAAATACCACTGACCTTTTTCCCTTTCCGAGGGCTTGTCCAGGGCCACCACTCTGGCACCGCGCGGATTGAGATGTTCCATGAAACGTTTGATGGTGCCACCCTTGCCTGCCGCATCGCGGCCCTCAAAAATCACCACGACTTTTTGACCGGTGGCCTTTACCCAGGCCTGCAATTTGAGTAGTTCTACCTGCAAACTGTATTTTTCATGCTCATAGTCCCGGCGCGTCATTCGATACTTGTAGGGATATCCGCCGGTGCGCCAGTCTTCGTTCAAGGTGTCATTGGTGTTCGACACATATTTGTCGGGATGAATGGCGCCATTTTCGTGCAGGTGTTCCAGGTCTTCGGGGCTGACATCCGAATGGATCACATTGATAGCTGCATCCAGGGACTGGGCGGCCTGGGGGTGACTGCTGACATAATCGCTGACAATGGCGCTTTGCTGGGCTTGTGCCGCTTCAATGGCTTCGTTTACCACAAATTCACGAATGCCTTCAGGACTTAAATCCGGAGCAACGTCTCCAGCTGTGGTGAGAACAGACTCGTGATTATCATTGGAGGATGCTTGCTGCTTGCCGCTGGTGTTGGAACTTTCTGCCATGCTGACTCCTGGAAAAATAAATTTTCTACAGGAGCATATCAGGTCAATATGACATTTTTATGACAGTCAATGGGTTGCGGTTAACTATAAGCTGCTACAGCAGTATAGGGCGTAGCCCATGGCTGAACCGGCAAAGCATCGGGTTGACAGCGTCGCCAGCAGGATGGACCATTCCCTGAACTGTTAAAGAGAGCCTCCCTATGGAAATTCTGCTTGCCAATCCGCGCGGTTTTTGTGCCGGCGTCAATCGTGCCATTCAAATCGTCGATCGGGCTTTGGAGTTGTTCGGCGCGCCTATTTATGTACGTCATGAAGTAGTGCATAACCGCCATGTGGTCGAAGACCTGCGCGCCCGAGGCGCGGTATTTGTGGAAGAGCTGGATGAGGTGCCCGATGCGGCAACGGTGATTTTCAGCGCCCATGGAGTGCCCATTGCGGTGCGCCAGCATGCCGCCGCCCGGGGTTTGAGTGTATTTGATGCGACCTGTCCCCTGGTGACCAAGGTGCATATGGAAGTCAAAAAATACAGTCGGGAGGGTATGGAAATGGTGTTGATCGGCCATGCCGGTCATCCGGAAGTTGAAGGCACCATGGGGCAGGTAGAAGAGGGCATGATGTATCTGGTGTCCACCGTGGCTGACGTGGCCACCCTGACGCCACGTAACCCCGAAAAGCTGGCGTACATTACCCAGACAACTCTCAGCATGGATGACACGGCCGAGGTGATTGATGCATTGCGTCAGCGTTTTCCCCGGATTCAGGGGCCTAAAAAAGACGATATTTGTTATGCCACCCAGAACCGTCAGGATGCGGTCAAAAGCCTGGCGCCCGAGGTGGACATTTTACTGGTAGTTGGTGCGCCCAACAGTTCCAACTCCAGTCGTCTGGCCGAGCTGGGCGGACGTCTGGATACGCCGACCCATTTGATTGAAGATGCCAGCCAGTTGCGTCGGGAATGGTTTGCGGATGTGGGCAAAATCGGAATCAGTGCCGGTGCTTCTGCGCCCGAGAGTCTGGTCCGGGGGATTATCGAGCAGTTGCAGGCATGGGGGGCTACCGTCCCCCGGGAAACTGCTGGCGTTGAAGAAAAGGTCATTTTCAGCCTGCCCTTGGCTTTGGTACAGGCGCAGTCCCGGCGGCAGGAATCCGGACAAGCGTCGGGAGAGGCGGTTTAGGCGCCGGGACCTGCTGAATCCCGGTCCAGCAATTCGTCCGCCTGTAAATGGCGGGCACTGATTTCCACCGGTTCCTGGACGCTGAGTTCCTTATCCTCGGCAGCGGCTTTGAGATCGCGGAACTTGCGGGCCGAACTGAGTACGCGTCCTTCCAGGGAGCCGGTTGCCTTGTTATAGGCGTCCACAGCCTGCCCCAGATTTTTGCCGACCCGGCTCCAATGTCCGGCCAGGGTATGCAGGCGATCATAGAGTTCCTTGCCTAGTTCGCTGATGGCCTTGGCGTTTTCGGCCAGTGACTCCTGCCGCCAGCCGTAGGAAACTGCGCGCAGCAGGGCGATGAGGGTGGTGGGGCTGGCGACAATGACTTTTTGTTCAACGCCAAATTCAATGAGTGAGGGATCCGCCTGCAAGGCGGCGCTGAAAAACACTTCACCGGGAACGAATAGTACGACAAACTCGGGGGTGGGCTGAAATTGTTCCCAGTAGGATTTTTTGCTGAGTTGCGTCATGTGGTTACGCAGCTCATGGGCATGTTTGAGCAATAAAGACTGACGTCTGGCCTCATCATCGCTTTCCATGGCTTCCAGATAGGCATTGAGGGGCGCTTTGGCATCAACCACCAGACGTTTGCCGCCGGGGAGCCGTACCAGCATATCCGGGCGTTGTTGGCCATTTTCGGTGTGCACACTGGTTTGTTCGGTGAAATCACAATAGGCCAGCATTCCGGCCATTTCCACTACGCGTTTGAGCTGCATTTCTCCCCAGCGTCCGCGCGCTGCCGGTTGTCGCAAGGCCTTTACCAGAGAAGCTGTTTCCTGATGCAGGCGGGGAAGATGATCCTGTACCAACCCCCGCAGTTGCTCATTCAGGGCGCCATAGGCATCAATGCGGGTTTTTTCCATGGCCTCCATGCGCTGGTCGACTTTTTCCATGGAACTGCGAATCGGTTCGATCAGCTGATCCACAGCTTTCTGGCGTCCCTCCCAGTCGCTTTTGGCATTTTCCTGGAAACGTTCCAGATTTTCCCGGGCAAGCTCCAGAAAAGACTGATTATTACGGCGCAGGGCATCAGCAGAAAGGGATTGAAAAGTCTCTGCAAGGCGTTGCCGGGCATCTTCCAGCACGGTCAATTTTTCGGCGCTGCGCAAGCGCTCCTGTTCCAGACGTTCTTGCAGTTCGGCCAGTTGTCCTTGCAAGCTGCTCAGGGTTTGCCGGAGTTGTCCAGTTTCGGACTGGGCGGTATGAAGAGCAGCATGCAGTGACGGAATCTGCTGGTTTTCGGTTTCTGCCCGGACCCGTAGTTCATTTTGTTGGAGCAGGGCGGCTTGCTGTTCCTGAACCTGGGTGCGCAGTTCGTTGATTACATGCTCCAGTTGGGACTGAAGGACTTTAGTATCGTCCTGTTGGCGGCGTAAATTTTGCCGATTCAATACATATAGAATGGCAAGACCGAACAGTAGCCCCAGCAGAAAAATCAGAAAAAATTCCCAGATCACCAAGCGTATACCTGAATAAAAAAATGAATCACCAGCATACGCCAGGCATCAGAAAAGACGAAGCCGATACCACGACTTCGTCAGGTAACCGGGTCAGGATTCCAGTTGAGAAGTGCAGTTGGGACAACGGGTAGCCGCCAGGGGGATGCTGGACAGGCAGTAGGGGCAACTTTTGGTGGAAACCGGTGCTGCAGGTTTCGGGTAGAGTTTGTTAATAACCCGGACGATAGAAAATATGACCAGTGCAATAATGAAAAAGCTGATCAGAGCCATAATGAACAGGCCGTAGTTGAGTGTAACAGCCCCGGCCTTTTTGGCGGCAGCCAGAGTCAGATAAGGGCCAGGGGTGCTGCCTTCCTTCAGAATGACATATAAATTGGAGAAATCGACTTTGTCGAGGAGCAGGCCAATGGGTGGCATGATGATATCACCGACCAGCGCGGTGACAATGGCAGAAAATGCGGTACCGATGACAAAAGCTACAGCCAAGTCGATGACATTGCCGCGCTGCAGAAATGTCTTAAAATCATTGATAAAGTCCTTGAACATGTTTTCTCCCTTTTTTGGTCATAGAAAATCAGATTGTTGTAGTTGATTGTAAAGACAGTAAGTTCTGTCTAATGGAATCATACGCATTTTCCGGACAAACGCTCAAGATATAATAATCAGGACCTTAATCTCTGTTTTTCGGGGAGGATGTGTTGCTTACGGTTAATGGCTGCAGAAATGATTCACCTGGATTTTTTCCTGATCCATTTGTTGGTGTCCATTGGCCTGGGTACAGGCTTCGCTGCCATTTTCACAGGTCATGGCCCAGCTTTGCGCCAGATCAAAAAAATGAGCGGCATGTCCGCTTGGGCGGGCGTAAGGGCTGCCGGCAAAAAAAGGCTGAAGGGCGTGAAAATACCGGCTTTCTTCGTTGGTCCACTGGGCGACGGCCTGCCAGCAGGTGGACTGGGCATTGACCGGCATCCGGGCGCAGCCGATCGCATTATTGCGGGCACGGAGTAAAGCCTGCTGCCAGTTTGGGCAAAATTGTCGCTCGGCACTGGCACGCTGCCCGGCAACGGCGGCCAGACGCTGTTCGGCCTGTTTTGCCTTTTCTTGGGCTAGTTGAGCACTTTGGGTGGCGGCACTGCTTGCCCCATGATCAGGTACGGCGGAGTTTACGGTGGCACACCCTGCCAGGCTGGCCAGGACAAGGATGAACAAAATTTTTGCAGGCATTACGGACTCTCTCTTCTGTGGATAGTTGTCCGTTTTATATCACAATTTTATGATAATGCTAAAACAAGTATCTCCAAATTTTGTGTTTTGGCAAAAATGCTGGACTCATCCACAGCGCTACAGCGTACGGGTGTTGCAAAAAGCCGAGTTATAGAGATTCTCCGGATATTGCCGCTTGGTTTTGGGGCGCCTGGGAATGACGTTGCCAGCGCCCCTTCCAGTTTTCAAACAGCACATAAAAAGCCGGGGTGATATAGAGGGTGAGGAATTGCGAAACAATAATGCCACCGGCAACCGCCACACCTAGAGGCACTCGCGATTCAGCGCCGGCGCCAATACCGATGGCGATGGGCAAAATGCCCAGAACGGCTGCGAGGTTGGTCATCATGATCGGCCGGAAACGGGTCATGCAGGCATCGACAATGGCATCTACTGCGGTGGCCCCCTCGCGACGGCGGTGTACGGCAAAATCCACCATGATGATGCCATTTTTCTTGACCAGGCCGACGAGCATGATGATACCCACGAAGCTGAACAAGTCCAGCTCCTGATGGAATATCCACAAAGCCAGGAGTGCGCCGAAACCGGCGAGAGGTAGTGCCGTGAGGATGGTCAAAGGGTGAATGAAATCTTCATACAAGATGGCCAGAATGGCGTAGATCAGGGCGATGGTGGCCAAAAGTAGCAAGGGCAGGGTGCTGGTGGATTGGGAAAATGCCGCCGCTGAACCGCCAAATTCGCCCTGCACGTTGGCGGGCAAAATCTCTGCGGCGGTTTTTTGGACTTTTTGAGTGGCATCTCCCAGGGAAACGCCGGGGGCTAAATTGAAGGAAATAGTGACGCTGGGCAGCCCGTCATAATGGCTGATGCTCAAAGGCCCCACGCCGTAGGCAAAATGGGCGATAGCGGCCAGGGGCACCAGACCGGCGCTACCGGGAATGCTGATGGCGGAAAGTGCCCCCAGATTTTCCTGGAATTTTCTTTCCAGATCGAGGATAACCTCGTATTGATTGGTCGAGGCGTAAATGGTGCCAACCTGGGTGCCACCAAAGGCAAAATTAAGCGCCTGTTCAATGCCTTGAGGGGTCACCCCCAGAGCCTGGGCACGCTGATGGAGGACGTGCACCTCGATTTCGGGGTTGGCCAGTTGCAAGTCACTGTTGACGGCCTGGATCCCGGGGGTTTTACGCAAGGCTTTGACCAGCTTGGGTACAGCTTCGTTGAGGCTGTCCTGATCTTCACTCTGGAGAATGTATTGATAGTGAGACTGAGAAGATACCGGCCCCATCTGAATGGCGGGAGGTAGCTGGAAACTCGCTTCCACACCATGAAAGCGGCTGACAATCTGGCGTAGTTGAGCGATGACCTGTTCGCCGGAAGCTCTTTGTCCCAGAGGCTTCAGGCGGATGATCAGTCGCCCGGTATTGGCCGACCCAAACGCACCGGCTCCCTGTCCGGCGCTGGACATGACGGCCTGCACGGCATAATTGTGACCCACGGCAGCGGCAATGCGCTGCTGGGTATCTTCCAGCTGGCTGAAGGAGATTCCCTGGGGATATTCGAGGTTGCCCATGATCATGCCGCTGTCTTCGCTGGGAATGAACCCCTTGGGCAGAATGATGAATAAGCCGACCATGCCCAGCAAGCTGAGCAAAGCGGCGCCATAAATCCAGCCACGATGCTGCAGGGTGCTGCGCAGGCTGCGTCCGTACCAGTCGCGCAGTCTGGAAAATCCCTGCTCAAAGCGACTGGGATGGGCATGTTTTACGCGTAGGTAACGAGCACAGAGCATGGGTGTCAGGGTCAGGGAAATCAGTCCTGACATGAGAATGACAATGGCAATAGTGACGCCGAATTCACGAAACAGGCGGCCGATAATGCCGCCCATCACCAAAAAGGGCAGAAACACCACGGCCAGGGACAGGGTCATGGAAATCACGGTGAAGCCAATTTCCCGGCTGCCCGCTATGGCAGCCTGAAAAGGTGCTTCGCCATTTTCTTCGTGGCGGGTGATGTTTTCGAGCATGACCACGGCGTCGTCTACCACAAATCCCACCGCCAGGGTCAGGGCTAACAGCGTCAGCGTATTCAGGGTGTAGCCCAGTTCGTAAATGATGGCAAAGGTGGCGAGAATGGAGGCCGGAATAGCCACTGCACCAATCAGTGTGGGGCTGCCCCGGCGCAGGAACAGCCAGAGCACCCCGGCCACCAGCAGGGAAGCCAGCAACAAGGTGATTTCCACTTCTTCCACTGCAGCGCGGATATAGTCGGCCTTGTCGTAAACAACCGTCATTTTCGCACCCCCCGGCAGGCTGGCGCTGAGGCCAGGGAGGCGTTTTCCGATGGCATCGGAAATGGCGACGGTGTCGGCATCGGGCTGGCGGATGACAGCCAGAATCAGGGCCCGCTGACTGCCGATCCAGCTGGCAATCTGGTCATTGTCGACACCATTGCGGACCTCGGCGATGGCCGCGAGGGGGACCACGGCACCATTGGCAAAACTGACGGGCATATTGGCAAAAGCTTGGGCGTCATGGAGTTGTCCGTGCACATTCACGGCATAATTGCGCACTGCTCCCAGCACAGTTCCCTGGGGTAAGTTGACATTATGACTGCTTATAGCCGTACTCAGTGCCTGCAGGGAGACACCATGAGCCTGCATGGCGAAAGGATTGGCATGAATGCGGACGGCGTAATTCTGTTCGCCAAATATTTGTACCTGGGCGACTCCCGGAATCCCGGAAATGGCTGGCACGACCTTGTCTACCGCATACTGGTTGAGCTGATAGATGGGCATGTTGGGGGCGGAAAGAGCAATGAACTCAATGGGCGCCGCAGAAGGGTTCAGCTGTTTGACGAATGGCAGGCTGGGCATGCCGGGAGGTAAGAGATGACTGGCCTGGGTCACCGCATTGGATACATTCTGGGTCGCCACATCAATGTTCTGGCTGAGATCAAACTGCAGGATGATTCGCGTCGATCCCTGATTGTTGACGGAGCTCATCGAAGACAGTCCGGGAATGGACGAGAACTGTTTTTCGAGCGGGGTGGCTACGGCGCTGGCCATGGTCTGGGGACTGGCCCCGGGCAGGCTGGCAGACACCATGACCGTCGGGAAATCGACGCTGGGCAACAGGGCTACCGGCATATTGGTAAAAGCAAAAATGCCATAAAGCACCAGACCGAGAATGATGATGACCGTCATCACCGGGCGGCGGATGAACAAGGCGGAGAAGTTCATGATGCTTTCCCTGAATGGGTATGTCGGTGCTGCTGTCTTTACCCAGTACCTGCACGGCCGCACCGGGATATATACGCGCCGGGAGCGGGTAAATCACCTGAGCCGTAGAGGGGATGCCGCTGATCACCGCTTGTGCACCCGTTTCCCAGAGGACCTGAACGGATTTATCGCTGGCCTTGCCCTGATCTATGGCATAAACGAAGGGGCCCGAACTACCCTGTTGCACCGCGCCGACGGGAAGCACCAAGGCGTTCTCGACATGCTGGACAGGCATTTGTACCTGCACATACTGGCCTGGCCAGAGTTTAAGGTCAGTGTTGGGCACGGTGGCCTGCAGGTTGACAGTGGCCGTATTGGCGCTGACCGTGTTATCGATAAAAGTCAGTTTGCCCTGGTCCAGAGTATGGCCGCCATTTTCATTGGTGATGGGAAGCAGAGTGCCCTGCTGCTGCGCCTGCCGCGCAGCATCCAGCTCAGCTTGAGGGACGCTGAAATTGATGGTGATGGGGCTGGTTTGGTTGATGGTGGTCAATTGTGTCTGGTTAGCGACGACCAGGTTGCCCGCCTTGACCAGCGCCAGCCCGATGCGGCCGCTGATGGGGGCGACAATCTGCGTGTAGGAAAGATTAATCCGAGCCTGCTGCACGGCAGCTTGATCCTCGGCGACCTGAGCACTGGCGGCCTGGGCCTGGGAAACGGCTTGATCAAAACTTTGGCGAGTAATGAAATCTTTTTCAGCCAGCGGGCGATCCTGTTCGACCAGATTATGGTTGTAGTGCGCCGTGGCCTGATCGGCCGCCAGTTTGGCTTGTGCCTGAGCCAAGGCGGCCCGGGTTTGCGCCGGGTCAATGGTAAAAAGGATTTGTCCCTTGCTGACCATGGTCCCCTGGGTAAAGGCAACGCGCTGCAAAAGGCCTGAGGTCTGGGGGATGACAGTGACGGTCTGTAGGGGAGTCACTGTACCCAGATAGCCCACATAGTGAGTCATGTTTTGCACCCGGGGACTGACCAGTTCGACCTGGAGGGGCGGAATTTCATGCCGGGCTTTGCCCTGACAGCCGGCAAGGCCCATTACAGTGGCGCTCAGGAGAAGTATCAGCGGGTAACGACTCACGGTTTTTGTGCTCCCAAAGGCATGCCCACGGCCTGGCTGAGTTGTGCCAGTGCCACATAACTGCTGACCAGATTCTGAATGAGGGTGTATCGGGCCTGGGCCAGGGTGGATTCTGCCAGCAAGACATCCTGGATGGTGGCTTGACCCACCCGATATTGGGCCTGGACAACCTCCAGCGCTTTTTCCGCATTTTGCAGGCCGCTGCGGGCTCCCGGCCAGGCGGCTGTGGCCCCCTGAAAATTATGATAATCCTGCCAGACCGTACTCTCCGTGCTGTTGCGGCTGGTGGCGAGATTGGCTTCTGCCTGATCGCGCAGGGCTTCGTTCTGGCGGATTTGATAATGATTATTAAAGCCGGTGAATAGAGGAACAGTCAGCGTAAAACCGACCGTCCAGGTATCTCCGGGTCGAAAACCGCCCTGAAAGAGATAGCCATAAGAACTGCTCACCCCGAGGCTGGGCAGGCCGCTGGCCTCGGCGCTGCGGACATTGGCCCGGGCGGCAGCAACCTGGGCACGAGCTTCCTGCAGGGCCGGATTGGCGCTGAGCGCCGAATGCATCAGTGTTTCTGCGGCATCGTGCAGTTCCGGAGGAGTTTGGTTCAGTTGCAAGGGGTGAATGTTGAGCAGGGTTTTCGGGCTCAGGCCGAGAGCACTGGCCAGGACGCCCTGACTGCTGCGCAGGCTCTGTTGCTGGGCGGCCAAAGTGGACTGCGCCTGGGCCAGGGCGGCTCGCGCCTGGTACAAGGATCCCACCGTCGCCTGTCCGGCCCGGTGCATGACTTCGGCGGCCTCCAGATTTTTCTGGTTCTCGGCGACGGTTTTTTCATCGGCGAGCAGCAAGGACTGGTTACCCAGGACCTGGTAATAAGCCTGTGCCACGCTAAAGGCCACAGACTGGATTTCCTGATTCTGAGTGAAGCCCGCCACCCACTCCTGGGCTTTTGCCGCAGCGGTTTTGGCAGAGCGCAGACCAAAGTCCCAGAGGGTATAACTCAGCGTCAGATTTGGATTGACGCTGTTGCGGGCCGGCACAGTAAAACCGGCGGTGGAGGCGGACTGACGGCGGGAGGCACTGGTGTTCAGGGTCACCGTCGGCAACCAGGCGCTTTCGGCAATGCCGACACCGGCGGCTTGGGCACGCAGGGCATCCCAGGCCGCCGCAGTCTGGGGATTGTGGGCGAGGGCATAGGCGGTAAGTTGGGGCAGGCTCCAGACCTTGCCCTGCTCTGCCGGATTGAGGCCCTGTGCGTCGGGGACTGCTGGTAGTTCGCCCGGGCCCGTCCAGGGCTGACCGGGTTGCTGGTTGATTCCGCCATCGGTATCGAAAGGGTCGGCCAGCCAGCCCATCACTCCGGCACTGGCCTGATGGAGACCGGCGCAGGTAAGCAGCAAGGCGCAAAAGATGGCACTCGGCAGTTTCTGGGGCACGCTCAGGCTCCTCGTCCGTGGAGCCTGCATTCTCCGGAAAAAGCCGGATTGAGGGAAGCGGAAATTCATCCAAAATTGTTGCAAAGTGTGAATGGATTCGGCCTGTTATTCACAATTGTTGACAATTTGTCGCTGGCAACTGCAGGGGTGAGCCGCTAACGTGTGTCTCACGGAAAGGAACAGTCCTTTCCCCCTGAGAGACGAGGAGCAATGGGATGTCAAAACTGAAATTTGCCGTATCTGGTCTGATGATGGCTGCCTTTGGTCTGGCCACAGTGCCGGCATTTGCCGAAAATACCTCCCCGCCGTCCATGGCCGGACATGGTCCCATGGAAGATGGCATGATGCCTGGTGGCCATCCCGGACACTGGCAGCATGGGCCCATGCGTGGACCCTGGATGCAGAACATGCCGGTGCCCATGCTGATGCCCATTGTCTGGCGCCACGCCATTGACCTGAAGTTGACCCCTGCCCAAGAGAGTGACCTGAAAAACTGGCGCAGTACCCAACGCAAGGATTTCCCGACCTGGAGACAGAATATGATGACGCACAACAAGGCGTTGCGTGAGGCCCTGCTCAATGGGGAATCGGGTGCGGCACTGGCGCCCCTGAAAGCTGCCGTGGTCAAGGACCATGAAATGATGCTGGATCGCGGGATTCAGCAGGTCCAGTACCTGCACAAAATCCTGACCCCGCTGCAGTGGCAGAAAGTGGTCAAGATGGCGCAGGATATGGGGCATCGTCACGGACCCTGGAGAAAATAAAATGGCAGAGAGCGGCAAGATCCTGTTAGTAGATGATGATCCCCGGGTGCGGACCATGCTGGTCCGTTATCTGGAGGGACAGGGTTTTGCCGTTCATGCTGTGGGTTCGGGGCAGCAGATGGATCGCTATCTGGAGCGGGAGTATTACGATCTGCTGCTGCTCGATGTGATGATGCCCGGTGAAGACGGCTTCAGTATATGCCGGCGTCTGCGTGAGCAGGAGCCCCAGCTGCCCATCATTATGCTGACCGCTCGTGGTGACCTCAGTGACCGGGTCGAAGGCTTGGATGTGGGCGCTGATGATTATTTGCCCAAGCCATTTGAGCCCCGGGAATTGACTGCCCGGATTCGGGCGGTGCTGCGCCGTAGCCAGGAAATCCGGACGTCGGACCCGGCCCCTGGAGCCATAGTATTCGGTCCTTTTCGACTGGCTCTGGATACCCGCAGCCTGTGGCGGGGAGAGGAGAAAATCTCCCTGACCGACAGCGAGTTTTCCATTTTGCATGCTCTCGCCAGTCATGCCTGGCAGCCCTTGTCCAGAGAACGTCTGCTGGCCATGAGTCATGGGAGTGATGAGGTCACTGCCGGTTCCCGGGGGGTGGATGTATTCATTTCCCGGCTACGGCGCATTGTGGAAGCCGATCCGGGAGATCCGCATTACATTCAAACGGTGTGGGGGCGCGGTTATGTCCTGGTGCCTGATGGTGCCAAGGCTACTGCGGAGGGAGATAAAGCGTAAGGCGGCACTTTGTGATGGTTGTTTTACGGACCCATGATTTTTTGACGAGGACATTTTGGGCAAGACCGGAGCGGTGCTTCTCCGACATCGTAGCCGATCTATTCAGAATGTCCTCGTCAAAAAGTCCATGATGGAAAGTAGATGAAAAAAAATCGGGTCGGGTGGCCGGACACCCTGTTCAACCGGATGTTTCTGATTATTGCCGGGCTGCTTTTTTTGAGTCAGTTGGCGGTATACTGGTTTTTTAATATTTATCAGGCCAATCCTCAGGCGGAGCACATGGCCCAGAATTGGGCGCAGATTCTGACCCTGAGTGAAACTCTCAGCCCCGCGCAGCGCGCCGCGATACAGCCGATTTTATCCCGACAAGGCCTGCAGGTGTTGCCGGCCACGGCCATGCATGGTCGTATTCCCGCTATCCCGCCGCTGGTCAACGCCTTACAGCAACTCCGGCGGATGGGTTGGCCGGATGCGCTGCTGCGTTTTGATCCTCGCTCAGGCACCTTGTGGTTGCAAACCCGGCCCGGAGCAGCCCTGGCCCTGGCGATGCCCATACCGCGTCCGGCAGGTTTGCCTTTGCCCTGGTTCAAGCTGGCCGCCATTTTGCTCTTGTCGTGGCTGGGTGCTTACCTGGTGGTGCGTCAGGTGACGCGGCCACTGACCCGACTGATGCAGGGAGTGGATGACTTGCGCAGTGGCGATACCCCGGCCGATTTGCCGGAAGCGGGACCAGCCGACTTACGCCGTCTGGCGGAAAAATTCAATCAAACCCTGAGAGATCTGCAACGCTTGTGGCGGGAGCGGGAAATGGTTCTGGTTGGTGTATCCCACGATTTGCGCACGCCCCTCACCCGGATGCGCTTGAGTGCCGAGTTTTTGCCCGCCGAAGAAGAGGTGCGGCAGGAAATCATCGACAATATTCAGGAAATGGACAAGGTCATCCATCAGTTCATGGGTTACGCGCGCAGCGGCGAGCGAGAGTTACTGGTGGATACGGATCTGGGCCGTTGGTTGCAACAACTGGTCTTGCGTCAGCAGGCCGAAGTGCGCTGGCATCCGGCCAGTACGCCCTTGCCGAATCTGCCCATTCAGGAAGTCGGTCTGGCGCGGGCCCTGCAAAATCTGATTGATAATGCCCAGGCCCACGGGGCCGGACCGGTGGATATTCAGGCGGAAAAAGCCGGTACACAGGTGCTGATCCGGGTGCGGGACCATGGTCCCGGCATTCCTGAGGCGGAACTGGCCAAGGTCCGCGCGCCATTTGCCCAGGCGGGCAAGGGGGGAGGCATTGGTCTGGGCCTGGCCATTGTCGAGCGGGTCATGGCCTACCATAACGGTCGCTTGAATTTATACAATGCCCCGGATGGAGGCTTGGTGGCGGAGCTGGTATTGCCCTTGCGTCAGCCGCACTGATGTCAAATGAGCGCCGCTTCAGGGCGCCGCTTTGGCTGCCGGGCACAACTTGCGCAGATTGGCTTCGGCAGCAGGGCTGAGATCGTGCCAGGCAATATTGCCACATTTCCCGCTGAGAGGACCCTGCAGGGTGCCTGCCTGGGAGATGGTTTTCCCTACCGGGAAATCCGCCACGGACACGGTCGAAACCGTCGGTGCGGCCAGTTGTACGGCGGCAGCCGCTGTAGCTGCCTTGGGCGATTGCCGGTCCGGCTGCTGATGTTGCCAGAAGAAAAATGCCAGCACCGCTATCAACAGCAGGATAATGACCACGATCAGCCAGCGCCAGCTTTGGGATGATTGCTCTTGCTCCATTGCTTTGGTCCCCCATGGTGTTTCGCTGCTTAACTGTAGCAAGGCGACGAGCAGATTGCGAAAGCTATGCTGCTGGTGGGCCAAGCGCAGAACGTCAAGGTCAAGGCAGAGGCTGGCGAAACAGGGGGCCTTTTCGCTATAGTCGCGGGCAGAAAGGAGGTGCGGGCATGAGTGAAAAAATGTGGGGCGGGCGCTTTGCGGCCGCGACAGACAGTTTAGTGGAAGCATTTACGGCATCCATTCAGGTGGACAGCCGTCTATATGCGGAGGATATCCGGGGTTCGCAAGCCCATGCCCGCATGTTGGGGAAAGTGGGGGTGCTCACAGCCAGTGAGGCGGAAGCCATTGTTGCCGGGCTGGAGGAGGTCCGTCAGGAAATTGCCGAAAATCGCCTGCCTTTTGTGGACAGTCTGGAAGACATTCACATGCATGTAGAATCCCGGCTGACGGAAATCATCGGGGATGTG
Source organism: Acidithiobacillus sp. TH-A117 (assembly GCF_057473465.1). Taxonomy (NCBI): domain Bacteria; kingdom Pseudomonadati; phylum Pseudomonadota; class Acidithiobacillia; order Acidithiobacillales; family Acidithiobacillaceae; genus Acidithiobacillus; species Acidithiobacillus sp. TH-A117. The sequence goes on along the minus strand of NZ_JBYCKQ010000015.1, from coordinate 26,506 downwards.
GGCAAAAAACTGCATACCGGTCGCTCCCGCAATGACCAGGTGGCCACTGATCTGCGTTTGTATACCCGCAGCTGCCTGGATGATCTGCTGGTTTCCCTGCGTCATCTCCAGAGCGTATTTGTGGATCTGGCCGAGCGCGAAGTGGAAACCATCCTGCCGGGTCTGACCCATATGCAGGTGGCCCAGCCCGTCAGTTTCGGGCACCACTGCATGGCCTATGTCGAAATGTTCCAGCGTGATGCCCAGCGCCTGCAGGACGCCCGCAAACGGGTCAACGTCCTGCCCCTGGGAGCCGCCGCCCTGGCGGGAACGACTTTTCCTATTGATCGCTGGGAGGTGGCCCGGCAACTGGGTTTTGAGGCGGTCGCGGAAAACAGTCTGGATGCGGTGTCTGACCGGGATTTTGTCATGGAGGTGCTGGCGGATCTGGCCATGATTGCCGTGCACCTGTCGCGGCTGGCGGAAGAACTGATTCTATGGATGTCCGCGCCCTTCGGTTTCATCGATCTTCCGGACAGCTTTTGCACCGGTTCCAGTATCATGCCCCAGAAGAAAAATCCGGATGTGGCCGAAATCATTCGCGGTAAAAGTGGCCGTGTCGTGGGTGATCTGGTAGCCATGCTGGTGCTCATGAAGGGCCAACCCCTCACCTACAATCGCGATAATCAGGAAGACAAGGAAACTTTTTTTGATGCCCTGGACCAGGTGCGTGCCAGTGTCGAAATCATGGGACGCATGTTGCCGGGTCTGCAAACCCGCCCGCAAGTCATGCGCGCCCAGGCCGAACGCGGCTATGCTACGGCTACGGATCTGGCCGATTATCTGGTGCGCAAGGGCTTGCCATTCCGGGACGCCCATGCGGTGGTCGGCAAGGCTGTGGGCCGCGCACAGGAGCACAATATTGGTCTGGAAGCCATGTCCCTGAGCGATTTGCAGGCCCTGTCGCCGCTGATTGATCAGGACGTTTATCAGGTGCTGACTCTGGAAGGTTCTCTTGCCGCCCGCAATCATCTGGGCGGCACGGCCCCTGAGCAGGTCCGGGCCGCCATTGCCCGTGCCCGCGCCCGTCTGGCGCAGGAGTCATCGACATGAAAGGTTTGGCTACACTGGGCTTCTTGTGCATGTTGGTGCTCGGTCTGGCGGGTTGTGGGCGGAAAACTCCGCTGACCTTGCCGCCACCTCCGGCAGAACATCCTGCTGCCACTGCCGCAGCTCCCGCGCCGACGCCAGGCAGTCAGGACCATGTGGCAACCGGGAGTAACACACAGCCATGAACACCTTTCACTATCATCAGGGGGAGTTGTACTGTGAGGATCTGCCCCTCAGCACCATTGCCCGGCATTACGCAACCCCCTGCTATGTATATTCCGAAGCCGCCCTGCGCGAACGCTACCATTCCTTCAGCACAGCACTGGGCGAAAGCACGTTGGTCTGTTACGCCGTCAAGGCCAATAGTAATCTGGCCGTCCTGCGCGTATTTGCGGAGATGGGCGCAGGCTTTGATATAGTTTCGGGCGGGGAGATGGAACGGGTGCTGCGTGCCGGTGGATCTCCCGATAAAATCATTTTTTCCGGGGTGGGCAAGTCTTCTGATGAGATTCGTGTAGCCCTGTCCGCCGGTATTGCCTGCCTGAACGTAGAGTCTGCGGCAGAGCTGTGGCGCATCGCTGATATTGCCGCCGATCTGGGCCTGCGCGCACCCATTGCTCTGCGGGTGAATCCCGATGTGGATCCGGGTACCCATGCTTACATTGCCACCGGCCTCAAGGAAAGCAAGTTCGGTATTCCCATGGATGCGGCGCGTGCCCTCTATTTGGAGGCCGCGCAACACCCGGCGCTGGAACTGAAAGGTATTGCCTGCCACATCGGCTCTCAGTTGCTGAATCTGGCACCACTGGCTGAAGCGATTGTGCGTGTTCGCGCCCTTTACGAAGATCTGTCTGTCCAGGGAATAATCCTGGAGCATCTGGACCTCGGGGGCGGGGTGGGGATTCGTTATCATGAAGAAACTCCGCCGAGCCCCGCAGATTATGCCGAGCTTCTGGAACAGGCTCTGGGCGATTTGCCGGTCAAAAGAGCCGTAGAGCTGGGCCGGGCTCTGGTAGGAAATGCCGGTGCATTACTCACCAGGGTGGAGTATCTCAAGGATAACGGCAGCAAGCAGTTTTGTGTGGTCGATGCCGCCATGAACGATTTGCTGCGTCCGGCGCTGTATGGCGCATGGCATGATATTTTGCCGCTTCGTCAGGGTGCTGAACCGGAGCAGATCATGGATGTGGTGGGTCCGGTTTGCGAAAGCGGCGACTTTCTCGCCAAAAAGCGCGCCATCTCTGCCGCAAGCGGAGATGTTCTGGCAGTTATGGGGGCAGGCGCTTACGGATTCGCCATGAGCAGTAACTACAACAGCCGGCCTCGCCCCCCGGAAGTGCTGGTTCACGGCCATCAGCACCGACTCATCCGCCGCCGCGAAAACTGGGATGATCTGATGGGCCTGGAGCTTCCCTGATTCCATCCCGGTTGGCGTTTTTCTGCTATGTTTAAAGGGTGAGTTATTTTTCGCGGGCGTAGCCCTTGCACCGTATGTAGATGTTCCGGCCAGAAGCCCGCACGTCAGTGAGGAGGCAGATATGGCAGCAGAAATGAAAGTTTTCAGTACCGGTATTGATCCAGAAGACTGGATTCCCCGGCGTTTCGCCCATCCCGGCGATGGCTTGACGCCCTCCATTTTCTGGCAACATCTTCCCACCCATGCCCAAAGTCTGGTATTGCTCATGGAGCACCGGGAGGCCGAGGCCGGGCAACGGGTGCACTGGTTGCTCTATGATATTTCCCCGGGCTTGGAAGGGTTGCATGAAGGCGGTCCCTTGCCTGACGGTATCCGCACCGGGCGTAACAGCTTCGGAACCCTGGGTTACCGGCCCCCTGAAGCAGCGGACAATCATCAACTGCAGCATTATGATTTCCTGCTGTTAGCGACAGACCTCGCCACCCTCGGTCTGGCCGAAGGGGCCGATTGGGATGCCGTAAAGGCGCGATTGCATACCCCCGGTAATGATGCCGACCAGTTGGGTCCGCCCCCGGCAGCAGACAGCCGCGCCCGTGAATTTCATGGGCTGGGGCATGTGCTGGATCACGCTGAATTCTCCGGACATTTTGCGCTGGATAATCCTTGAGCTTTCTGTACGCGTCCCCTTCTGCCCGAGGGGGACATTTTTGTGTGACTGGCAGGAGGCTTGGCTGCTTTGAGCTGGTAAAGCGGGTTTGACTTGACCGATGTGCCTTCACCCCTGATAATACGCGGCCTTGACGCTGTTCTGGCGTCACTTGCGTTGCTATGGGAATGTAGCTCAGTCGGTAGAGCAGCGGCCTTTTAAGCCGTGGGTCGCGGGTTCGAATCCCGCCGTTCCCACCATTATGAAAAGCATCACAAAACCATCAGCTAGGTTCTTCACCATGAAGACCGCAGTGACGGCATTTTTTCTCCCAGCAGATTTTCCAGCTTATCCAGATCGGGAGCGTAAATAGCTTCCAGATACGCTCGTGCAGCAGAATCTATCTGGGGTTTTTTGGCAGACTTGAGAATCAGGTTCTGATAAAGCCACCACTGCAGCTTGCGGGGCATGAAATGATAGCCGATCCAGCGGGCCAGCGGGCTGGAGGCACAACGGCGGGACCAGTTGCCGCGCGGGGCTTTGAAGCCGTTGTGAACCTCATCGACGTCTATTTCACGAAAGGGCTGCGGGTCTATCCGCAGGTGCGCGGCCACCCGCTCCAGAGTTTTTTCGGGTGCATTGACCAGATCCTCAAATTGCAGGACCAACACCTGGCCATGCCCGAAGGTCTGGAGATAACGCTGTACCTGATCGTGATAAAGACCGAGATCCACATACATATGCGAAACCCCCCAACCCTTTTGGGGCTGTGCAAAATCATCTTGCAGTAACTCCACGGAGAAGGGCTGGTCCACAAGGCCCTCGCGAAAATCCATCAGATAGTGAGAATGTGCGCGGCTGATGGGGTCACGCAACAGCATGATAATGCGGGCATCTGGAGCAACAGCATGAATGCGTTCTGGAGCCTGTGGATACCAGAGATTGGAGGTGCTGGCATCGCCGATGGCCGTAAACCCCGCCGCATTTTCGTAAAGATGGAGATAAGCTTTCGTATCATTCAGGTGTTCGATTAAGTGCTTGCGTTCAGGCTTGGGCGTAATTTGCGCAAAATAATGAGGTTCCTTGTAGGCCGGTAAGAATACCTCAGGATGTTTCTGAAGGTGGCGATATAATGAGGTTGTACCGCCTTTCACTGTTCCGGTAATGAAGAAATTGGGCCAAAGAGGGGTGTTGAGTAGCTCCGCATGCTGAGGGACTGAACTGGACAAATCAACTCCTTGTTAGATGATGGGGCAGGATCTTACCAACCGAAAGAACCGGCGACTGCCGACAGTATAGCAGTAGCAGGCTCCGGTAGTGGTGAAATCCGGCTGCATCCAGGAAACACTTCTGGTGTTTCAGGATAAATTTCTGGTCATCACCCGCAGGTAGGCTTTTTGCGTGCTTATGCTCAGATTTTCTACTTCATGCAGGCGTGACTTGATCCAGGCAGCCGCCTTGTCAGTATTACCTTTAGCCATTACTAGGCCGTTCCATTCCTTTTCACTGATACCACAATGCTGCAAAAAAGTGCTTTCAGATGATACGAATATCCTTGATGACGATACATCGTCTTGGGTTGGTTTCATTGGCCGCATAACAAACTGACCCCGCTGTGTTTATTCGCTGAAAGGAAAAGCCGATTTTCCACAGCGTAAAAGATTGCCCAGCTAAAGCCTAACGATAATTATTAACAGGGATATCTACTCTGTCGAGATGGCAGCGACCCGCGTTTACCTTCATTTTACATAACTTGTATGAGCTCCAGAAACTTCTGCAGCATTTTTGAGCGTCGCTCAGGCTGTGGTGCAGCCATGAAGTTCAGGCAGACCATCTGGTGACTTTCCAGCGTGGCAGTAGAAACCTGCCAGTCTGAACGTTGTTCCACTACTCTCCGGCTCATGAAGCCAATGCCAAGATCCGCGTTAATCATGGTGCCTACTGATTCAATGTCCGCGACTTCAATAAAATGCCGGGGAACGATGCCACGCCGCACAAATTCCTTTTCGATGGCGCCGCGCACCGCAGAGCCGGGTTCACGCCAGATAATGGGGTAGCTCTCCACTTCTTCAAAGGAAACGTCCTTGCGGCCGGCAAGAGGGTGGTGCAAGGGGGTGACGATGACTATTTCATTGTCCTGCCAGGGAATATTTTCAAAATAATCGGGTAATTCCGGGAGATCGCTGTCTCCTTCATAAAAAAATACATCCACTTCTCCTGCGGCAGCATCTTTCCAGTAGCGTTCACCGCTTTTGATGTAAAGATTGATGCCAGGATACTGTTGCCGGTAACGGGTCAAAAAAGGGGGTAAATAATAGTTGGCGATGAGACTGGTCGAAACAATGTTGAGTTCGCCTTCCATCAGGCGTTGCCGACGGGCGATGACGCTGTCAATGTCGCGCATGACCCGGCGCAAGCGTTCAATATCAGGGAGGAGGGCGGCCCCTGCCTGTGTCAGTTTTACGCCATTGATTTCACGCGCATACAATGGTTCACCGACATACTCCGTCAGTTTTCTCAGGCGCTCTGAAATGGCCGATTGTCCCCGGTGTAAATACTCGGCTGCGGCACTGATGCTGCCATGCTCGGCGACCGCCAGGAGAGAGAGAAGTTGTTCGTCATCTGCCATTATCGATTTCTCCGATTAAGATACCAATAAAATACATTTGCCATGATGGCCTGGCCCTTCGTATGTTTGTAACTTGTATAACACTTTATGAATATAGGAAAAAATATCCATGGTCACAAAAAAATACGCCTCCTCAGCAGATCCGCTTGCGGCGAACACGCAACAAGAGGACTCTCATGACGTATCTGTCCGGATAGATGCTGGTACAGGCTCTGATCCCACTATCCCGTATTTACAAGCCATTGGCTATCAAGAGGTCCTGACTCCGGCCGCAGAAAAAAATCTGCTGGAAGGCATCCAGCAGCAGAATCCTGAGGCCTGGCATGCATTGCTGGAGGCACATTTGCGTTTGGTATTGCGTATCGTCCGTAGCTATGAGGACAAAACCACCTTATCCTTGAGCGATCTGCTGGAAACAGGAAATCTGGCACTGATTGCCGCAGCACGCCAATTTCAGTCCGGGAGTGATGAGCGCTTTTCCACTTATGCCACCAGGATGATTCGTGAATCGATTGAAGCGGAGCTTTTACCGCGCAATGCCGCGCTGGCATAGTTGGCCGGACCTCAAAATGTCAGCAGGCCGAAAGGATGAACAGCGGGTCCGATGACGGCTGATCTTTTTGAAAACTTTTCCCGCCCGGCGCCTGCTCAGGAATCCCTTGGAGAAGGGGCCATGATATTGCGGGGCTGGGCCCTGGCTGACGCAGAGGCGATCCTCCATGGCGTGGAGCAGGGCTTGCTACAGTCAGGACTGCGACAGATGCTGACCCCGGGGGGCAGAAAAATGTCGGTGATCATGAGTAATTGCGGGGCATGGGGTTGGGTATCGGACAAACAGGGTTATCGCTATGTATCCAGAGACCCGGAAACCGGACAACCCTGGCCGGAAATCCCGACGCTACTCTTGCGAATGGCGCAAACAGCCGCAGCGGAAGCCGGTTTTGCGTCCTTTATCCCTGATGCCTGTCTGGTGAATGTATATGTTCCCGGGGCGCGCATGTCTTTGCATCAGGATAAGGATGAACAGGATATGGAAGCGCCCATTGTGTCAGTTTCACTGGGCTTGCCGGCCACTTTTTTGTTTGGCGGGGCGGAGCGCCGGGATCAGGTGCAACGGATCAATATAGAGCATGGTGACGTACTGGTTTGGGGTGGTCCGGCGCGGCTCCGCTACCATGGCATCGCTCCCGTCAAAATGGGGGATCATCCCCTTGTGGGGGAGCGGCGTCTGAATCTGACCCTGCGCAAGGCGCGCTGATGGCATGCATACGCTAAAACGGGTCCGGTTTGTCATCCTGTCCACAATTGTTTTGCCCGTGGCACCCGCTTAAGATACACCCTTATTTCAGGGGCAAATCACCTGCGCCCAAGCGCAGTTTCAGGATAACAGGAGTGATCATGAGCGTTGAAAATTCCGACGGCAAGGAATTGAGAAATGTGGCGCTGGCTATCGGTACGGCGCGGACCCGCTGGGGTCGGAATCTGAAAATCGTGACCTTTTTTGTCACCTTTGTCTTGACCCTGCTCATCCCCATGGGAGTCATCGTCATCTACTATTTATGGAAGCACGGCGCGCAGATTATCCGGGAAAGAGAGTCAGTGGCAGCACAATAAGCCAAGTCCGGCTAGGGCAGCAGTACTGGCGATGAGTACATGGATGCGGGAGCCGGTGGGGGTAGCAACACCGTCGGTGGGCGCGTGACCGGCGGATGGCCAGGGCGGGGCGGAGGTCGTCGCCAGGGGCGACGGGGCCTATGTCCATACGGAGGAAAGGGCCCCGGTCCGATATAAGCCGGTATATAGACATCATGCTGACGGGGTTCCGGTGCTGGGCGCAGACTGTTCCGGTAGTTGTTGAGTGCCGTCAGAAGATTCAGTCGCTCAATGGTGGTCAGGGTTTTGTCGGTAGCTGCTGCAGGAGGCGAGCTGGATACAGGAGTCCGGGAAGCAGGCGAATGCACGGTAGGTGGTGCTGGCGGCGCAGAAGGGAGGGATTGCAGCTTCCGGGCATTGGCCGGGGGCTGATCGCCAAAGCTGACGGTGCCGTCAGGGGATACCCAGCGATAAATGCGCTCAGCTTGAGCGGGCAGCACGAAAGCGCTGGCTGATACCATTACGGCAGCGGCCAGAACAGCCGCACCCCAGCGCCGGCCTATAGGCTTCAATAGCGGTCGATCCATGGCCGCAGCAGATTCAACAATCAACATCCAGACTCCCGATGATCAACCTTTCCAATGCTACCTGTAGATAGATATAGCACAGTTCGCTAGCGGGGCAAGTTTTGGAAAGGGTTGCCGGGGAGCCGTTTTACTCCGGCCTGCCCCAGTCATTCTGGGGCAGGTTGGCATATTTGCCGGTATAGGTCTGTTTGATCATCTGGAAGGAGACGGGCACCGGATTCTGCCCCTGGTATTTGATGACCCAGAAATAATCGAAGGTATGCTTGGGCCAGGTTTGAGGGACTCCGGTCAGCTTGTTCAAATGCAGGAGTTCGCGGAAGGTCACCTGCTGCCCCGGGTATTTTTCTTCCAGCTTCTGACTGGCGATGCGCTTGTGTTCCCACATAACGATGACCACCTTACCGTCATATTGTGGATCGTCAAGCAGGGCTTGGGCGGCTTCCTGGGTCCGCTGGGTTTCCTGGGCCTTTTTTTCCTTTTCGGTCTGGAAATACTCCGGCACCGCTGTGAAAGCGGTCTCCGGCATTCCCCAGCTCAGAGCTGTGGGCGTCATGGTCTCAATGGTGTGCAGGGTAATGGTCATCAAGGCGGCAGGCTTCACGCCCTTGGGCAGAATGCCGCGGCTGGCGTCCTTACCCAGATAGACCTGGGCCAGGGCCTGCGCCCGTTCTTCGCCAATCTTGGAAAGTCGATACGGGTTCACTTTTTCGCCGTGTCGCACGAGGATGATTTCGGCAGGTACGGCCTGGGCCAGGAGAGGCGTAGCGCAGCCTCCCAGAGCCAGAAACAGGGCGAGTTTGCGGCGAAGGGACATGTAGATTCTCCTTTTTGCTTATTGACGGATGAGGGCCCTGCGGGCCAAACCCAGAATCAGGGCTGAACTGAAAATACCGATCACCGAAAGGGCCATGCCATTACCAATGACCCCCTGGCGGAAGTTGCCGTAGATATAGGTGGAAATCACCTGCATGCCCGCCGGTTGCAACATCAGCGAGGCCACCAGCTCACGCATGGACAGGGCAAAAACTACCGTCGCCCCGCCCACCAGCATGGGCCAGACCAACGGCACCTGGATCCCCAGGGCGGTGCGCAGCGGCGAAGCGCCATGTACCCTGCCCGCCTGTTCCAGACGGGGTGGAATTTGTGCGAGACCGGTACGGGCATAGCGCAAGGCAAAAGGAAAAGTGACCGTGGCATAGGCCACCGCCAGGATGATGGGATGACCAAAAACCGGCATCTGATTCCAGGGCGCATTCCAGAAGAGAATCATTCCCACCGCCAGCACCACGCCCGGGACCGCCATGGGCAAAGTCCCCAGTAAATCGACCAGCGCGCCAATACGTCCGCCCCGGCGCACCAGATTGGCGGCCAGAAGCGCCGAGGCCATGCCGAAAACAGCCACCAGGGCGGAAATTTTGAGACTGGTAAGCAAAGCCACAAAGCCCGACGAACTGTTGCTGAAAATATGATGATAGTGTTGCCAGGTGAAATTCGATGTCCGCAACCCCGCCGTCATGGCTTTCTCCAGGGAGATGGCCAGGACCGCCAATACGGGCATGACTGTTCCCACGAGGACGAAAACGCCAATGGGCAGAATACTCCACCATACCCGCCGTGCGGGCGCACGGCGCTGGATTTGCCCCTCGTTACGGCGAACTAGCGGGCGGTAGAGAAACCAGACCATTACCCCCATGGCGCAGAGCACCAAACCGATGGCCGAGGCCATGGGCAGGTTCACTGGCCAGACATTGGTGGCGCCCTCGATGCTGGTACTCAGAACCTGCACTCCGGCATAACCGGCCAGCAGCGCCGGGACGCCGAACTCGGCGGAGGTGTCCATGAAAACCAGCAGCCCGGCTGCTGCCAGGGCCGTCAACAGCGTTGGCAGAATACCCAGGCGGAAAGCTGCCAAGGTCGAAGCCCCATGTACTCGCGCCGCCTGCAACAGGCGTGGGTTACCATTATCCAAAGCAGCGCGTAATAAAATATAAACCAAGGGTGTCAGATGGAGGGCCATCATCATGCCCATGCCTGCCAGAGAAAACAGGAATCCCTCCAGGCTGCTACCCAAAAATCCAATGACCTGCTCGATCATTCCTACGGGCCCGACCAGAAGGCTCCAGGCCTCGGCCGTCAGGTACGGAGGAATAAGGAAAGGAATCAGAATCAACGCCTCCCAGAAGGGTGTCCAACGGGGTGGCACGTAGTACATCAACATGGCCAGAGCAAAACCCATGGGCAAGGCGAAAAGCACGGCAAAACCCGCCATGCCCAGGGTACCGGACAAGGAGTCCAGAAAATGCCGGTTCACCCCCAGCTGCAGCAGGGCGATCCCATGATGGTGGCCGGCTCCGGGCTGCAAGGCCTCGTAGACAATGGCCCCGAGGGGTGCCAGAACCAGCACCCCGAGGATCAGGTAAACCAGCAGATGGTTGACAGCCCGCGTCACTGGCCCAGGATTTCCTTCTTGAAACGGGCCAGAATGGCGGGCTGTTTGGCGGCCATCTGACTCCAGTTGACGGACATGACCTTGAAGCTGCCCATCTTGTTCATGATGGGTTTGGCCGGTACCCCCTGGCGGGCCGGATACAGATTGTTTTCAGCCACCAGCTTCTGCCCCGCAGGGGACATGGCAAAGTTGACGAACTGCTCGGCCAGCTTCTTGTCAGGAGCCGACTTGAGGATCAGGATGGGGCGCGGGATCATGATGGTGCCTTCCTTGGGGAAGACCTGGACAATGGAGTTCCCCTGGGCCTTGGCAGCCACGGCCGCATGGCCCACGCACTCGAACATGCCGCTGCGCTCTCCCGACATCACCGGCAGGAGGGCGGCGTGGTTGGTGCCCGGCCAGACAGTACCGTTGTCTTTGAGTTCTGACAGGAATTTCCAGGCCTTGTTTCCATATTGGTCCACGAAGGCGGTCAGAAAGCTGGAAGCCGTACCCGAGAGCAGCGGATTGGGAGCGGTGATCCGGTCCTTCCATTGTGGCTGGGTCAGGTCAAACCAGCTGTCGGGCAGCTTGGCACCTTTGGGCAGAGCCTTGGTATTGAAGACCATGGACACCGTATCCAGGCCGTAGGGCAGAAAAGGGGCCGGAACCTGGGCGGGCTTCACCAGTGCCTTCTCGATGTCGGCCGGATGATAAGGATAGACCATTCCCTGATGGGCCAGGTCCAGACCTGCCGACCAACCGGCCACCATGACCACGTCGGCATGGGGATGATTGGCCTCGGCGGCAAGACGGGCCATGACCTTGCCGGTGCTGGAGGTCCAGACTTCCACATGGTCGCCGGTTTTTTTCTCGAAGTCGGCGGCCAGAGTCTTGGCCAGGGTGGCTGGCGCGGCACTGTACAGGGTGAGGGTGGCGGCATGGGCGGCACTGGCCAGTCCCAGACCCAGCAATGCAAGCATCAAACGTTTCATACGAACTCCTATTATCGGCGATTTGCGGAAGACTGCACGGGGATACACCAGCCATGCCCCTGGCGCAGCAGCCAGCGGCGGGGACCCAGGCCCCCTTGGCGGGAATAGGCAAGAAATTCCTGGCCATCACTGGCCTGGAGGGTCAACAGATACTGGCCGTCATGCCAGTGGGTGTGACGTACCTGGGCCTCGGGAGCAGCGGCGGGTGCCTCGTCCAGCTCCACGTCACCGGGCCGCAGCAGCAGGGTTGCCCGGCTGGCACCCTGCAGTTCGGGAGCGGCTGGTACGACCCAGTGCCGCCCTTCCCACGGACACACCGACTCTTGGCCGCGAAGTTCCTGAACCGGTACCTGAATGGCGCGCACCGAGCCCCCCAAACGTGCCACCACCAGACTGGCCGGGCGTTGATAGAGGCGCTCCGGGGTGTCCCATTGTTCCAGGTGCCCCCCATTGAGCACTCCTACCCGGCGACCCAGATAGAAGGCCTCTCCCGGATCATGGGTCACATGCAGGGCAGTGATGCCCTCCTCGGCAAACAGTCCGTGCAGAAACTCCCGCAGGTTCTCCCGCACCCCGTGATCGAGGGCCGAAAGGGGTTCGTCCAGCAAGACAATACGGGGCTTGGCAATGATGGCCCGGGCAATGGCCACCCGTTGCTGTTGCCCGCCCGAAAGCTCATGGGGCCGGCGACGGGCCGCAGCAGTTGGAATCGCCATGCGCTCCAGCAGGGCCAGGGCCCGGGATTTATCCACCGGCAGCCGCCGTGCCCGGAGCGGGTAGAGAACATTGTCGAGAATACTCAGATGCGGCCAGAGGGCGGCGTCCTGAAACACCATGCCGATCTCCCGCCTTTCGGGCGGCAAAAAGGTTTTGCCTTCACTCAGCACCTGGCCATGGATGCTGATGCCTCCCAGCTGCGGCCGGATCAAACCGGCAATAGTGGCCAGCAAGGTACTTTTGCCCGAACCCGACTCCCCCAGCAGACAGGCATACGACCCCGTCTCCTGAGACAGGTTGACATCGGCCAACACCGCCCTTCCACCCAGTTCCACCCGCAAAGACTGAATCTGCAGCCCATCGGGCAGCTCAAAAGGCATACTGGAGCATCAGGCGTTTATGGATGTAGGAGCAGGCTACGCTGCTGATTTTGTTCTTGTTGATGAAGCGGGCCGGTAAGCTCCCTGGGGTGAGAATGGGCAGTAACATACCCATAGCACTGAACAGCAGTGCATGAAGCAGTATGTTTCGAGGCATCACTATTATCTCCAGCTATATTTTGGAGAATAGTGTACGCCTCAAATATGACAGTTTTATGACAATCTGCTCGTTGTGCAGGTTTTCATCATAATCCGGGGATGCTGGTCAGGCCACCATAAACGCCCAGCCCTGCCGAAAGGATGACCACAAACAGCACCAGCCAGAGATAAGAGCCACGCAGACGATGCTCGGCGGGCAGGGCTTTGACCGCCAGGGCGACCAGAAAGCCCAGGACCAGAGGCAGCAGCAGGGCATTCATCACTTCCACGCCGATATCGAGGCTGACCAGATCGGGGATGCTGATGACGGCTACCGCTCCAGCGATGATGATGGCCGTGTAAATGCCGTAGAACCAGGGCGCATCTTTGGGATGGTGTTCGAGGGAATGGCGAAATCCGGTGACTTCGCCCCAACCCCAGGCCCCTGCCAGGGAGGCGACAATGGCGGCAACCATCCCGGCACCGAGAATGCCCATGGAAAACACCAGGCGTCCCCAGGTGTCGCCGAGGTAAGGGGTGATGGCCTCGGACAGTTGATGAACGGTATTCAGGGGTGCGTTAGGATTCAGTCTGCCGATGGTGGCGGCGGTGGCAATCAGCACCGCAGCCATGATGGCCTGGGTAAGTACTGCACCAATGGCTGTATCCCAACGGGCATGACGATAATTTTCGGGATGAAGCCCTTTGTCGGCCACGGCAGACTGCTGATAAAACACCATCCAGGGCATGATGACAGCGCCGATATTGGCCGCTACGAGCATCATGTAATCCTTGTCGGTAATGGGGGCATGGGTCAGGCCGTGGAGGATGTCCTGGATGTTGGGGTGAGCAACCCAGGCAATGCCGAAGAACACCAGTTCAAACAGTCCCATGACCAGGGCGATGCGTTCTACGCGCCGGTAGGAACCCGTCCAGACAATGGTCAGCAGGGTGGCTGCGGCGAGAATTACCCCGACCGCGCGCGGCAATCCATACAGATGACTGACCCCTGCCACGCCGGAAAATTCGGTCAGCAAGGCACCGGTAGTGGCAATGCTGAGTCCGGCTACAGAGAGATATGCCCAGCCGGTACCAAAGGTTTCGCGAATGAGTTCGCCGTGTCCCTTGCCGGTGAAAATGCCCAGACGGACCGTCAATTCCTGGACTAGGTAAAGGATCGGCATGAGGATGAACTGCAGTAACAGCAGTTTGAACCCCCATTGGGCCCCACTCTGGGCGGCGGTGATGATGCTGCCGACATCCGTATCGGCGAGCATGACGACGAGGCCGGGGCCCAGTACAATCAAAAAAACCGACCAGCGTGAGTGCTTGTGTGGGGTAGTGGGATTGCTTGCAGTCATTATTAAGAATTATCCGTATTTACGTTTTGGTTTGCGAATGATTCCTGTTTAGTCGATTCTTGTCAAGCTGTTTTGCCCATGCCCGTCGGGAATAGCAGTTGGACGCTGAGTCCGCCATCTACTGCGTTTTCAAAGCCCAGGCTGCCATGATGCAGGTCCATGATACGCTTGCAAATGCGCACGCCAATGCCGGCGCCATGGCCAGACTGGCGGGGCAGTATTCCGAGGTTCATGGCCAGCAGATGGGCCGGTGAAACTCCCGGGCCGTAATCCCGCAGGCGTATTTCAATGTGCTGTGCAAGTGGCGTGACCTGGATCAGCATGCGGCCGCCGCCATAACGGTGAGCATTGTCAAAAATATTGCGAAACACTCTCTCCAGGGCCAGGGGACGGCATTGTAAAAAACAGGGACTTCCGGCAGGAATACGGTCGCTGCAACTGATCTGGAGCGCGTAACGCTCCCGGGCGATGGCCTGCATTTCTTCCAGCCAGTCGCGGACATCAATGGTCATGATTTTTTCCTGGTCGTTACTGCGCACGAGGGTCAGAAACTTGTCGATGGTTTCGTCCATTTCGTTTACATCGACACACATGGCTGATTTTTGCTCCAGAAAATCGACGTCCGGTAGGTGCAGGGCCAAGAGCAGGCGGGAGAGTGGGGTCCGCAGTTCGTGAGAAATGCCGGTGAGTAAGAGGGTGCGTTCTTCATGGAGCTGGTGCAGATCGTTGGCCATACTGGTGATGGCCCGGGTCAGATGTTGAACTTCCAGTGGTCCCCCAATGGGTTCCAGCGTATCCGGCGTGTCGCCCAGACCGATGCGGGGTGCTTCGGCGGCCAGTCGGGCGAGGGGGCGATTGATCTGGCGAACAATCAGCCAGGCTCCCAACAAGGTTACCAGGGCAATGACGCTCAGGCGCATGAACATGAACCCCTGTCCACCAAAATCCATGGGAGAGACAGGCATTCCCAGCCAGGGCTGGGACGGTCCGCCGCGTATCCACATCCAGGTGCTGTTACCCTCCTCGGCACCGACCCGGAGTCTGGCCCCGGGGGTCATCTGCTGCAGATAACCCGCACTTTTATGGAGAAAATACCGATCGGGTGCTTTGCCGGGCGCGGCGCTGGCCGGTCGCCACTGTAGATTACCGGTGGGCGCATATTGAGCACCGCTGCTGATGAGGGCGTGGTCGGTCTGCAGCAGAAATTCGGCAAAGCGTTCGGCGGCCGGGTTCAGAACGTACTGATGAAACAGGACGTAAACGGCTGCCTGGGTGCCCAGTAACAGAAGGCCGAGGAGCAGAAGCGTCCGCCCCAGGGTGCTGCGCGGCCAGAATCTGCGAATGTTCAGGGCTCGGCCACGAACAGATAGCCATGTCCCCAGACCGTACGAATATAGCGGGGACGGCCCGGACCCTTATCCAACAGGCGTCGCAGTCGGGAAATCTGCATGTCGATGCTGCGATCGTCAGCCTCCAGCTGCCGGCCCCGGGTCAGCCACATCAGCTTTTCACGGGTCAGGGGCTGGCCTTCATGCTGAATCAGGGTGGCCAGCGTGGAAAATTCGGCACTGGTCAGCGGGATCAGCTTGTCCCCATGACGAATTTCCTGACGACTCATGTCCACTTGAAAAGCCCCCTTCTGGAAGCTCGCCGTCGTTGTCTTCGGGGCAGGGCCGCGAACCCGCCGCAAAATCGCCTGGATGCGGGCAACCAGTTCGCGGGGATGAAAAGGTTTGGCCAGATAATCATCGGCCCCCATTTCCAGACCTAGAATACGATCAACTTCATCCCCGCGTGCGGTCAGCATGAGAATGGGTACGTCATGCTGCTGGCGCAGACGCTGACAGATCTGCAAACCGTCTTCATGGGGAAGGCCGAGGTCAAGAATGACCAGGTCCA
The DNA here is from genome assembly GCF_057473465.1 of Acidithiobacillus sp. TH-A117. Taxonomy (NCBI): domain Bacteria; kingdom Pseudomonadati; phylum Pseudomonadota; class Acidithiobacillia; order Acidithiobacillales; family Acidithiobacillaceae; genus Acidithiobacillus; species Acidithiobacillus sp. TH-A117. The sequence goes on along the minus strand of NZ_JBYCKQ010000015.1, from coordinate 10,627 downwards.
CGGGGTTTTCTTCAAGAGCAGCTTCAATCTGGCGACCGTCACCCATGCCTTGAACCATGAATCCATAGCCTTTCAGGTGAGATTCCACCAGGCTGCGGAGGCGCAGGTCGTCGTCGATGATCAGAATACGGGCTTTGTTTTTCATGGCCATCACTGTACTCCCCCGATGCGGATAGACCAAACATAAATGTAACGAGACAGGCTCTCTGGAAATAAACGCACATTTTGTTACATCTGGCGCCCTGTTCGCGCACGATTGTTACAGTCCCTATCGTTATGCTTTTCCTGATCTTCTGATTGACCTGAACAAGGATAATACATGGCACAGGAAAATGTGGCGACCTGGCAATGGCCGGGAACCCGAAGTTGCGGACGAAAGGCTCTCCATCTGCTGGGTACAGGCTTGTTGATGGCCCTGGCAGGGTGTGCTGTAGGTCCGCACGGACAGGTGCCGAAAATGATCTCGCCCGCCACCTATAACGCCCATCGGGTGGATGCATCCCCGGGAGCGCAAAAAATCCAATGGACCGCGCAGCAGGCGCAATCCTGGTGGTTGCTGTTTCATTCTCAAGCGCTCAATAGCTATATCCACAAAGCCATGCGGGCGAACCCGGATTTGCAGGCAGCGCAGGCGGCTCTGGCCAGGCAGCAATCTTTGTTGGTCGCCAGCCAGGGCGGTCTGTATCCCCAGGTTTCAGCCAATGCGGGTATCAGTCGGGAGCGGGCTTTACGTACGGGAGCAGATGGCGGGCAGAGTTATCGGATTCCCGGCAATCTCTACAGCCTGTTTTTGGGAACCCTGGACATCCGTTACAACCCGGATGTGTTTGGCCGGCAGCAAGATCTGATCCATGCTGCCCGAGCCCGGGTGGCGGTGACGACGGCTAATCTGCATCAGAGTGAAGTTTTCCTGGCCGCTGCCGTCAGCCGGGCCATCATCAGTGCCGCAGCGGCCCGGGCGCAGTGGCATTCGGCCCGGCAGATTGCCGCAGCCGATGCGCATTTGCTGAAGCTTCTGCAGCAGGAATATCAGCTCGGTTATCAGAATCTGCAAAGTGTGGAGCAGCAGGCTGCCATGACCGCCGCCGCGCGCGCCCGCATTGCGCCGCTGGAAGCTGAGCAAGCCGCAGCCCGACATGCTCTGGCGGCACTCATCGGGCAATCGCCAAATACGTCCCTGCCTCTGCCCACACTGAAAGATCTACAGTTACCGGCACATTTACCGACCACCATTCCTTCGGCCCTTGCGGAAAACCGCCCGGATATTCAGGCGGCCACGGCGGAGATCAAGGTCGCCGCCGCCCAGGCGGATGTGGCTACGGCCAACTTGTACCCGCAATTCAATATTTCTGCAGATATTGGCAAGGCAGCCATGACCGGTGCTTTGTTTTTCAATCCGGTTTCTACGCTGTGGTCCCTGGGAGCGGGTTTGGCTGCACCGATTTATCAGGGCGGCAGTTTGCACGCCCAGCGTCGCGCCGCCCTGGATCAATATCAGCTGGTCCGTGATCAGTATCGGGCCACGGTATTGGATGCGTTCCGTCAAGTGGCTGATGCCCTGCGTAACCTGCAGAGTGCCGATACCGCTTTTGTTCAGCAAAAAAGGGCGCAGCAGGCTTCGGCCAAAGCCCTGCAGCTGGCGGAAGCGCGCTACCGGGATGGGGCAACGGATTATGCCACGGTGCTCAATGCCGAGATTGCCTATCAACAGGATTCCATAGCGGCAATCAACGGTCGTAGCCAGCGCTATCTGGATAGTGTCGCCCTTTTCGTCGCCCTTGGGGATGGCTGGCAGCCGGATCACCGGGACTCGAAGGCGCCATCCACATCCTCCACCACCGCCGTTGAACATACTGTAGGAGCTTCCGCATGAAAAAGGCTTTTCTTCTTTTGGGACTGGTGCTGGTGCTGCTTTTTGGCACCGTGTATGGCTGGTACGCCTGGCGGCAGCAGCAATTGCATAGCCAACTGGCGGCCGCTGCTCACCCGGCAGTGACGGTATCTGCGGCTCGCGTCCGCAGCCAAAGCCTCGCAGGACAATTCACCGCCGTGGGCGAGGTGGTGCCCCAGCAGGGAGCTGCCCTGAGTCCGCAAGTCGGCGGCGTCATCCAGAAGCTCTATTTTCATTCGGGACAAAGCGTGACCCAGGGCCAATTGCTGCTCTCCCTGGATCCGGGCGCCTTGCCCGGGCAACTGCAATCGGCCCGGGCGCATGCCCGCTTAGCCGCAGTCAATTATCAACGTGCCCAGAAAGTCTTTGCTATTCATGGCATTTCTACGGCGGCTCTGGACAAGGCGCAATATGATGCCGAAGCCGCCCAAGGGGAAGTATCCGCATTACAGGAATCCCTGGCCGACACCGAACTACGGGCGCCATTTACGGGGGTGCTGAGTCTGCGCACGATCAATCCCGGAGAGTATGTGCATGCTGGAACGGTAGTGGTCCATCTGGAGAATCTGCAGCATCTTTATGTGGATTTCAGTATTCCCCAACGGGATTCCCAGTCATTGCATGCCGGGGCTGCGGTACAGGTAGATATTCACGATGGTGATGAGATTCACCACTACCGTGCTGTCGTACAGGCTATTTCCAGTCACGTTCAGGCTGATAATCGCGCTCTCCGTGTTCGGGCAGCGGTGCAGAAAGCATCAGGCCTGAAGCCCGGGATGTTTGTCCGCGTGCTTCTCGACAAAACTGCGCCCAAAGCCGCACTGCTGATTCCCACCGTTGCCGTGAGCTTCAATACCTACGGTGATTTTGTCTATGTGCTGCGGTCCGGGCCGAATCATCATCTGATTGCCCGTGAACAAAAAGTGCTGACCGGTATGCAGCGAGGCGACGAAACGGTGATCCGTTCCGGGCTTCAGGCTGGAGATCTGGTGGTGACTGCCGGGCAGGTGAAATTGCACAACGGCGATGCTGTGCAGATCAAGAACGCTGTGCATTTGTAAGGACGACGAACATGCATTTTACCGAACCCTTCATTCGTCGCCCGATTCTGGCGATTTCCCTGAGTCTGGTACTGTTTTTCTTTGGTCTGCGGTCGCTGGGACTGATGCCGATCACCGAATACCCGCCCACGGCCAGTTCCATGATCACGGTGACGACGCACTATTTTGGCGCCACGCCCAAAACGGTCAACGCCTTTATTAGCGCACCACTGGAAAAGGCGGTGGGCCAGGCGCCCGGCATCAACTACATGACGGCGGTGAGTGAGGACGGGATTTCCATTCTGACCCTGTATATGCGGATGGGGGAAAATCCCAATGCGGCCTTGTCCCAGGTGCAGAGCAAGGTCAATACGGTCCTGAACCAGCTGCCCAAAGGCGTCATGCAACCGGTGGTCCAGGAAATGTCTGGTTCCGGGGCATATTTGATGCTTTTGAGTTATCACGGCAAAGGGTTTAATCAGCAGCAGATTACGGATTATCTGACCCGGGTCGTGCAGCCCGCCATTCAGTCCGTGCCGGGTGTGGGATTGACGTCCATTCTGCCGCCGGGCACCGGCCCTAACGGGAATACTTACGCCATGCGCGTCTGGTTGAATCCCCAGGAAATGGCTGTACTCGGAGTGACCCCTGCGCAGGTCAGTGCGGCGCTGAAAAACAATGATTTTGTGGCAGCAGTGGGGCGTCTGCGCGGTGAATATACGGCGGTGTCCTTGAGCGCCAATACCGCCCTGCACAGCGCCGCAGAATTTCGCGATCTGGTCGTGGCGACGGTGCATGGGGTGCCCATTCATCTCGGGCAGGTGGCCAAAGTATCTCTTGGCGCGCAAACCTATGATTCGTCGGTGATGGTCGACGGGCAGCCGGCGGTCAATATCGGCATACAGCAGGCTCCCGGCAGTAACGCCTTGCAGGTATCACGCGGTATCGACAAGGTTATGGCCCAATTGCAGCAGACCATGCCCCCGGGGATGCAGGGTTATACCATTTACAATGGCGCCCAGTTTGTCAAAAGCTCCCTCCAGGAAGTCGAAGTCAATATTGCCCTGGCGCTGCTGGTGGTCATCCTGGTGATCTATTTTTTCATGGGTTCCTGGCGCGCTTTGCTGGTTCCGGCCTTAGCCATTCCGGTGGCCATGGTGGGAGCCATGACCATCCTTCATGCCTTGGGCTATACCCTCAATTTGCTCACCTTGCTGGCCATGGTGCTGGCTATCGGCTTGGTGGTGGATGATGCCATTATCGTGGTGGAAAACGTCCACCGTCATATTGAGCATGGGGCAACACCCTTACATGCGGCTTTGCACAGCGCCAGGGAGTTGGCCAGCCCGATTCTGGTGATGGCGACCACGCTGGTGGCGGTATTCGCGCCCATGGCCTTTATCGGCGGCTTGGTGGGGCATTTATTCAGCGAGTTTGCCTTCACGATTGTGGCGACGGTACTGCTGTCCATGGTGGCCGCCCTGACTCTGGCACCCATGCTGGCTTCACGAGTATTGAAAGCCGGTCAGGAGGGCCGGATGGCCCATTTTGTGGATCAGGTTTTCGGACGCCTGAAAGCTTTTTACGGACGGCTGCTGTTTGCCAGTTTACGGGTCTGGCCGGTAACAGTGACTTTGGCCGTGGTTTTGACCGGGGGTATCTATTTACTGTTCAGCATCAGCCAAAGCGAACTGGCGCCGCCTGCTAATCAGGGTATTGTCTACGTCAATGGCGTCGCCCAGCCCACCGCTACCCTGGAATACATGAACGCTTATGATCATTATCTGACGAAAACCGTTTTCGACCAGATTGCCAGTCGCAGTCACAGTTTTGCCGTGAACGGGGTGGGTATTGGTGGCATGCTCCTGAATAATGAGGTCATGGCTGGGGTGGTGCTGAAGCCTCAGCGTGGCGACGTCACTACCCAGGAGGTCAAAAGCAAGGTCCAGCAGTTGGCAGAGCAGGTTCCCGGAATGAAGCTCTCGGCCTTTGGACTGCCACCACTGCCCGGCGCAGCGGTGGGTTTACCGGTGCAGTTCGTGCTGACCAGTACTGGCGGGTCCTATCATCAGCTGGACGCGGTATCCGCCAAGTTGGTGCAGGAAGCCAAAGCCAGCGGACTGTTTTCCTTCGTCTGCAAGAATTTGAAGTACAATAACCAGATTCAGCAAGTGGTCATCAATCGGCAAATGGCGGCGTCTTTTGGACTCAGTATGGCCGACATTGGCCAGAATCTGGAAACCCTGCTGGGGGGCAACTACGTCAACTACTTTGATATGGATGGCCTGAGTTATCGGGTCGTCCCCCAGGTTCCCCCGGCATTGCGGGCCAACCCCGACTTTCTCAAGGCCTATACCATCAAAACCCCTTCTGGTGCGGAGCTGCCCTTATCCACCTTTGTTTCCTTGAAATCGGAGTCGGCACCCACCTTTTTGCCGCAGTTTCAGCAATTGCCCGCCGTATTTATTCAAGCCAATCCGGCGCCGGGCGTTTCTCTGGGGCAAGCCCTGCAGTTTTTGCAGACACATGCCCAGAAAATTCTTCCCAGCGGAGATCAAATCCACTATGCCGGTGTGTCTCGCCAGTACATGCATCAGGGCAATGCCTTAGCGGTTACTTTTGGCTTTGCCCTGTTGATGGTGCTGCTTTTGCTGGCAGCGCAGTTCAATAGTTTTCGCGACGCTCTGGTGGTTCTCACGGCGGTGCCGGTCGCCTTGTTCGGCGCGTTGCTGCCCATCGGTCTTGGTGCTTCCAGTGTCAATATTTACTCGGAGGTGGGGATGGTCATGTTGATTGGTCTGATCGCCAAACAGGGCATATTGATTGTGCAATTTGCCCGGGTCATGCAGGAGGAAAAAAATCTCGACAAGCGCCATGCTGTCGTCGAAGCCGCTACTTTGCGGCTCCGGCCGATTTTGATGACGGTGGCGGCGATGATTGCGGGGGCCGTGCCGCTGCTTTTTGCCAGTGGGGGAAATGCCGATGCCCGCTTTTCCATGGGACTGGTGATCGTCAGCGGTCTGGGTTTCGGATCTTTGGTGTCGTTGTTTGTGATCCCGGCCTTTTATCTCTGGTTCGGGCGTTCCGTCCATAACCGCGCGCCGGAAGCGGAGGTGTGATCATCCCGGCCCGCTCATTCCTGATATGTAACGAAAATATATCAGAAGTTATAGAAATAATGCAGTTAATCAAACGGTTTGCATGAATTCATTGCCAATTTTGCTGCGGGGGCATTTCTGGTTATTTTACGGCCGTACAAGGTGGGTGATTTTGTCCAGATCAATGACACCATGGGAACAGTGGAAGAAATCGGACTGTTTTTTACCGGAATCAATACCCTGAACAACGACCGTATTTATCATGGGAATGCTAAGGTATTGGGGGGTACCATCGAAAACTACTCAGCCAATCCCTATCGTCGTGTGGAGCTTAAATGTCAGTTGGCCAGTGATGTGGATCATGTCCACGCCAGTGAGTTGTTGCGCCAGAATCTCGCGAAAATTCCCAATGTGCTTACGGACCCGGCGCCACTGGTGGAAATCCTCGAATTTACAGATATTGGCCCCAAGCTGGCGGTTTTCCCTTTTTGCAATAATGCCCACTACTGGCAGGTGTACTGGGATACCAATCGGGTGATTCGTGAAACCATGATTCAGGGTGGCTTTCCCTATGGTCTGGCCAAACAAGTCTGGATTGATCAGGGTAACCAGAAGGCCTGATTTGAAGTTTTGTGTGTCAATGCCCCTTTTGGGGCATTTTTTTTGGGCAAATTTTGCCCGGAGCTTCAACTGTTTTTGCTGACGGCCATATCGTGAATGATGGTTTGCTTCAGGGTTTCTGCGTAAGCATTTTTAACGGGTTTTGTCTGATAGTGACCCAGCACGGAGACTATATCTCCGTAATGTAGCAGTGCATAAACCTGGCGGGCATGGGTATAAGGTTCTTCCACACAGCCTGCACTTTGCGGCCAGCCATAGCCCTTGCGCGGATAAAAATGAATGGCACGGCCATCATAAAAGTAATTCACAAAGTGCACATTAGGGGCGATGTAATGTTGCCAGCGCACATGATGCCCATGATAGATGCCGCGCTCGGCTGCCGGGAGTAAATGGTAGGCATGCAGACTCACGGCAATGGGAAATTTGCCTGTCATGGTGGTTTTGGCCAGACGCTGATAAATGGGCCAGCTTCCATCAGGCGTGGAATGCATCACCCCGGTATTGACCACGGTCTGATAAATCCAGTGTCCCTGTGCCTTTCCCTGGGGGACGGCAGGCACCTGCCAGATTTTCAGGTGCTCGGGGTGTGCCGTTTTATCCACTTCCACCCACTGAAAAGGGAAAGGATTTCTGGGGATAGGTGCGCCCAGGGCCTGGAGCACTTCCGGCGTTACCCGCCCACGCGAAATGCCTTTGCGCCTGAGCAGGTGCTCTGCGCGTTCAAACTGGATGAGGCCGCTGCGAAAAGCCGGGTTGAAAGGTGAATAACCCCAATTGTCGGAAATTTTCTGCAGTGCCCGGGGTACCGGAATATTCCAGGCAGCGACGGTATGCATGCCGCCATACTGGCCCATATAAGTTCCGTAAACCATGTGTACATAACCGGTAAGCGCAAGGATTTGCCAGACTTGTTGCCAATCATGGGGTTCTGGATGGCTGGAGACAAAATGCTGGTTATTCACTGGTGTGGCCAACGCCGGCTCAAGGGCTGTCAAGGCGCCAGTCATGCCCAGCATCAGCAAAATAGCCCCTGCTTTTGGATGGATAAGGCGTTTTTCAGAATATAAGTATGATCGAACTTTCATGCCACATTCGACAGAAATATGATGGTTTAGTTCTCTGAATCCGGGGGATTGAGGGACGTTTTGATAATCTGTAAAAACTTCTGGCAGCGGTTGATCTCCGCATCCATAATGGTGATTTGGTCGTCGATTTCTGCACGCGTACGACAATCAATGGATTCCAGGACGTCCGTACATTGCTGCTCAACGATATCCAGGCGCGCCTCCAGCACATTGAGCACATCCATGAGCGTCGGCGCTGTCTTGTCAACAGTATCTGTGGTTTGCCGACGATAATGTAAATGCCTGTTCAAATATTTTCTTTTCAAGATAGATGGACCAGAGCCATATCCTGTCTGCGGGATACCAGATTTTTGACGGAAGAGAAATAGTTCTTATAACGCATGATTTCGACAGACAGCTCAAAGCATTGGTCGGAAATGATCGCCCTGTTTTCCGAAGGAATGGTTCTACGCACTTCATCCAGTCGTTCGGCAAGTTGCCCATAACGGGACTCAATGTTTTCAATAATATCTATAGCGGTCATTAAGGATTGTTCATCATAATTGGCGGACATTTTTTCACCTCGATCATTCAACAGGAGGCGATGTCCTGCTTGGGAACATCGCCGTTGCGCGCTTGATTAATGCGCTCCGTAAGCCATTTTTTTGCTGAAGCGACCACGGAATACCCAGATCTGATACCAGTTGTACATGATCATGATGGGGAAGAAGCCCGTCATGAACAGGGTGAACACGGCAATGGAATCCGCCGGATTGGCCGCCTGCACAATGGTCCAGGTGTTGGGAACGACATAGGGGAAAATGGTCGCCCACATAGCCGCCCAGAGCAGAGCGACGACGCCGATACCCCACATCATCGCACTGAAGTCCTTGCGCGCCGAGTGATTAGTGGATGATTTGAAAGCAAAAATGAGCACAATCACAAACCAGATCAACCATACCCACCAATCCGAACCGGTCCACTTGGCAGACGCCCAGGAGAAAATGGCATAAGACCAGATGAGGGTGATGACGATGGCGGCCAGCGCCAGCAGGGAGACGATATTGGTCCAGGACCGTGCCCGTTCATGAATGGGATCCCCGGGAATGAAGCGCGCGCACAAATACAGGCCACCCGCGAGGCTGGCGGCGATGACCGCACCGACACCTGTCCAGATGGAAAAGGGGGTCAGAAAATTGAGAATACCTCCGGAAAAATGCATGACCGGTGTCGTGTAATCGTGGACGTTTACCCCATGTGCGGCCAGTGCAGATCGCATGGCGAGTCCGGATTTCATGGGAAACCCTTGTAAGGTGGCACCCAGGGCCACACCGGCAAAAAAGGTCGGAAACAAGCTGCCCACGGCAAAAGCCCAGCCCCAGAAGCGCTTGCTTTTTTTGGCATGAATGTGAAATTCAAAGGCCACGGCCCGGGCAATGATGCCCCAGAGTGCAAACATCAGGGGGATCATCAGATAATTGAAAGCCGAACCATACACCAGCGGGAAAGCGCCGAAGAGTACGCCACCAGCGACCACCAGCCAGCTTTCATTACCGTCCCACATGCCGGCCATGGATGCCATGATGGCACCGCGTTCTTCTTCGTCCTTGGAAAACAGGGCGAAAATTCCGGCGCCAAGGTCCGTGCCGTCGGTAGCAATATAGAGAAAAAAGGCAAGAGATAAGAGCAGCCACCACCAGGTCGATAAGGTTCCGGCGATGCGCCCTATTGAGAGAAGATCCATAAAATAACTCCAGTAGCAAGGGGTGGGGAGCCCGGCTCCCCACTTTGATTATGTAAAGGCCTGTGCAGCCCCGGATCAGCGATCGGAACGCAACATGGGCTTACTGGCGAAAGTCGGGGTAACATGACCGCCGCCTGCTTTAACGTCGGCATCATCCGCATGATCATGGTCAAACAGCGTACTGGAATCGGGAATGCCATCGACACCTTTCTTGATGACCCGGGTGAAGAAATACCAGGAGCCTGCCCATACCGTCAGTTCAAAAATGATGTAACCAACCCACCAGATGATTTCCATGGCAACAGGCATATGACTGGCACCCTGATAGGTGCGCATCAGGCCATTGACGACCCAGGGTTGACGTCCCACTTCGCGGGTCCACCAGCCACACCAGATGGCGAGGTAGGGCATAAATGCCGAGAACACCAGGGCCCGCAGAAACCACGGACGTTTACGCAATTCTGTAGCATTGAGCTTGCCACGCAGACGCAGCCAGTTACCCCAGATAGCGATAAAAAAGAGGAAGAAACCAATAGCGACCATCACCCGGAAGGAATAGAAAGGCACCCAGACATCAGGGCGATCTTTCGCCGGGAAGCTATCCATGCCCGTCACTTTGCCATTGAGCGTATGGGTTTCCAGTAAGCTCAGGACATGGGGAATGGTAATGGCAAATACATTGCCATCATTTTTGGCATTGGGAATGGCGATAAGATGCCAACCGGTATTGACTTTGCCATCAGGCAGATAAGTGTGATAGTGCCCTTCCATCGCCGCCAGGGAGGTGGGTTGGGTCTGCGCCACTACCCGGCCGATACTGTCACCAACGAAAATTTGGACGGGCGTGACAATAATCAAAGCCAATAGTGTGGGCTTGAGAAGTTTGGTAAACAGGTCCGCATTACGGTTTTTCAGGATGAAAAAACCGCTGAGACCTACGAGTGCAAACAGTGCTAGTTCAACACAGGCGACCCACATATGGGGAAAACCCCATTGGAAATTGTCATTGAGAATGGCATGCCACCAGTTTTTGACCTGGAACAACCCATCCTTGAGGAAAATCCCGTCAGGAGTCTGCATCCAGGAGTTAGCGACCAGAATCCACATGGCCGAAAGACTGGAAGACAGGCCGACGTTGAAGGTGGCAAACAGATGCATGCCTTTACTGA
>NZ_JBYCKQ010000014.1:0-19515 GCF_057473465.1 Acidithiobacillus sp. TH-A117 | reverse complement strand
GTGGTATGCCCCAGGCGGCGCGTGCATAGCGATAGACTACCCGCAACCAGATCAGATCGTTGAGCACGGTGGATGGCCCTGTTCCGGACACGCGGCGACTACGAATATGGGAGATAAGGCGCGGGGCATCAAGTTCAGATGCCATGCATTCTGCAATGGGCAGTCTCCGCAAGAGGAGCAGGTGCTGTAACTTGGTACGGCCTAACGGCTCGACAGTTTGCTTTTCCTCAATGTAGCGATCAATCATCTTGCCAATGGGCAGCGCCGTCGAAGGACGCATAGCCTCTGCGGGGTTTTCACGAAGGGCATGTTCGCGTTCTAATGCCCAGGCTTTGGCCACCGCTTTTTTATGGAACGTCCGGCTCTCACAATGGAAAACTTCCCCATTGCGCTTGAGACGAATCGTTGCGGTATGACGAAGGGTACCATCCTTCTGTTTTCGTGAGACAATAGTCGCCAAATTGGTGCTCCGGTGCAACATGGACGGGGAAACGATTTCATGTTGCACTCTTGTAACACCGGATACGGTAAAATACAAGCTAATGCGGCAAAATACGGCATAATTCGGACGATGGGAATATGAGTCAACCTTATGAATATAAATAAAAATACACTAGAATCAAGTGTTAAGATATTATCGGTTGCGCCCATGCTCGACTGGACGGATCGCCATTGCCGGCATTTTTTGCGGCTGATCTGTCCTTCTTGCGTGCTCTATACAGAAATGCTGACCACCAACGCCCTTTTGCTGGGACGCGACCCCCAACGTTTTCTGGAGTATTCAGCAGCGGAACATCCTCTGGTTCTTCAGGTGGGCGGGGATGACCCCGAAGCGATGCGTCGTGTCTCCTGGCTGGCCAGGGAATATCAATATGATGGCATCAATCTCAACGTGGGTTGTCCCTCGCCACGGGTGCAAAAAGGCAGTTTTGGCGCCTGCCTCATGGCGACCCCTGAACATGTGGCCGAGTTGATGGCTGCCCTGGCAGATAGCGGCCTGGCGGTCAGTATCAAACATCGTCTGGGTCTGGATCGGGAAGAAAGTTATGCGGCCTTGCAGCAATTTGTAGACAGGGTGGCGCAGTCTGGGTGCAGGCATTTTATTGTTCATGCCCGCAATGCCTGGCTGAAGGGGTTGAATCCGGCAGAAAATCGCGAAATCCCGCCCTTGCGCTGGGATTGGGTACAGCAACTGAAACAGGATTTCCCGCATCTGCAGATAGAAATCAATGGGGGTTTCAAAACTACCGCCACGGTGCTTGAACAGTATCCTTTAGTGGACGGGGTGATGATTGGCCGTGCTGCCTACCATAACCCCCTGCTGCTGGCCGAGGTGGAAATGGCCCTAGGCAGGCGCGCGCAGTTACCGGAGCGCGGACAAATTCTCGAAGATCTGATGACCTATACCGAAAGCTGGGGAGAAGCACTACCGGCTCCAAGACTGAGCCGCCATTTGCATGGTCTTTACTATGGAGTTACCGGTGCCGGAGAATGGCGTCGCTTTTTGGGTACTGCAGCCCTGAACGAAAGCGCCGCAGATTTTCTGCGGCGCGCATTGCAACAATTCGCGTAAAAGCCTATCAGGCCAGGACGTGATGACTGATTTCCAGCAGGCGCAGGGTGCGCTGATCACGAATCCGGTAGTACACCCGACTGGCGACTTTGCGGACCAGAATCAGCCCCGAATCCTGGAGCAGAGCCAGATGCTGGGAGGCATTGCTGTGACTGGTATTGATGGCCTTCACCAGATGCTGCATGCTCATTTCGCCGCGCCCCAGCAGGCAGATGATTTTATAGCGCAAAGGATGAGACATGGCCTTGATGACTTCGGAGAGTTGCGCAATCTCCCGTTCGGGGATGATGGTGTTTTCCGTGGTTTTCATGGTAGCTCCTTGCTTGAGTATCGTTAGATAACCTACTCCAGCCATACAGCATGAACTGTGCCACGTTGTTTATCCTGCTGATAAATAATGAATAAAAATAAATTGAGAGGGTTTTTGTGAAAGGTTTATCAGCGAATGCTGTAGACGCTTGGCTACGTTTTTTTTGATGAAAACCTTGTCTACTGATTAATAAACGGTTTTTACTGTTCTCAGAAGGCGACAACCTATCGGGAAGCTGTCGCCCTGGTCCTGGCTAGAGATGATTACGCCAGTAGTGATCTTCTTTATCCATAATGCGGGTCGCTTCATCGGGTCCCCAGGTTCCGGCGGGGTAAGTCAGGATATAATCCGTCTCTCGTCCCCAGGCCTTGAGGATCGGATCCACCACCCGCCAGGCCCACTCTACTTCGTCAAAGCGAATAAACAGCGCCTTGTCGCCCTCCATAACGTCCAGCAACAAGGCCTCATAGGCATCCAGTTCCTGTTCTCCATCCTTGCGATAGGAGGCATTGAGCTGTACCGGGCGGACGCGCATTTCCAGGCCCGGTTCCTTGATCTGGATTTCGGTTTTCAGGCTTTCCGGTTCCAGGGAGAGCAGAATCCAGTTGGGTTCGATTTTTTCGATGCTGGTTTCCCGAAAAAGCTGTTGCGGTGTATGGCGAAAGCGAATGGCGACGCTGGACGTTTTGCTTTCCAGGCGCTTGCCGGTACGCAGATAAAAAGGCACACCGCGCCAGCGCCAGTTATCAATGTAAAATTTGGCGGCCACATAGGTTTCAGTCACGGAGTTGGTTTCAACACCGGCTTCGTCCTGATAACCGGGAACATGCTGATCGTCCACGACTCCCGGACCATATTGGGCACGCATGGCATAGGCGGTCACCGCCGATTTGGGAATGGGACGAATGGAACGGAGCACCTTCACTTTTTCGTCGCGTAGGGTATCGGCTTCCAGGGAGGGTGGGGGTTCCATGGCCACCAGGGTCAGAATCTGCATCAGATGATTCTGGAGCATGTCGCGCAACGCGCCAGCCTGGTCATAGTAGCCGGCACGGCTTTCGATACCGCCCTTTTCGGCCACGGTAATCTGCACATGGTCAATATAATTGCGATTCCAGAGGGCCTCAACCGCCAGGTTGGCAAAGCGATACACCAGCAGGTTCTGGACGATTTCCTTTCCCAGATAGTGGTCTATGCGATAAATCTGTTCCTCGCGAAAATGGCGGTGCAATTGCTCGTTGAGGCGCATGGCACTTTCCAAATCATCTCCGAAGGGCTTTTCGATGACAATGCGATAGTCTCCCTCCTGATTGAATCCGGCACCCGAGAGCTGCTGGACGACCGGAATAAAATCTGCGGGACGGATCGCCAGATAAAATATGGTGGCAGCCGGTTTGTCCGCGCCTTCAGGAGTGAGGGCGCTGCGCAGTTGTTGATAGGATTCCTTGTCGTGAATTTCGCCACGCACATAGCTGAAATGCCGGCAAAAATCATCAAAGTGCTCGGGATGATAATTAGCGGCGTAGGTTTCCAGCTGTTCGCGGAGGAAGTCCTGCCAGCCATGATCGTCCCAGGGGCGCCGGCCAAAGGCGAGAATGCGCATCTCCTTGGGCATCATCCCGGCGCATTCCAGATGATATAGGGCCGGGAGCAGTTTTTTACAGGCCAAGTCGCCGGTGGCGCCAAAAATGACAAACTGACAAATGCACTGATTATCCACTCAGCCCTCCTTTTGTACGGCATGGCCGCCAAATTGGTTCCGCATCATGGCCAAAAGTTTGGCCGCATAGTCGTCCTTCCCCTGTGACGCCCAGCGCATCTGCAGGGCGAGGGTAATCACCGGAGCCGGGATTTTCATGGCCAATGCCGCCTGGGCCGTCCAGAGACCTTCACCGGAATCCGCCACCACTGGGGCAATGTCGGCCAGAACCTGATCTTTCTGCAAGGTGTCCGCTGTCAGATCCAGCAGCCAGGAGCGCACGACACTGCCATAGCGCCACATCTCCGCTACTGCGGCGAGGTCCAGATCAAACTCGGATTTGGCCTGCAAAATGGCGAAGCCTTCTGCCAGCGCTTGCATCATGCCGTACTCGATACCATTGTGAACCATTTTCACGAAATGCCCGCTGCCTACCGGACCGCAATGCAGCCAGCCCTGATCTTCTCCGGGGGCCAGGGCTTTGAGGAAGGGGGTCACCCGGGCTACCGCTTCCTGACTGCCACCCACCATCAGGGCGTAGCCCTCTTTCAATCCCCAGACTCCGCCGGAAACGCCGGCATCCACATAATGTATCCCAGCGGCCTCGACTTTGACGGATTGGGCCATGGAATCTTCATAAAGCGCATTGGCGCCATTGACCAGGATGTCTTCTTTACTGAGCAGCGGCAGCAACTGGTCAATATGAGACTGAGTAGCTTCGCCAGCAGGTAACATCAACCAGATGACCCGGGGAGCAGGGAGTTTCTGGACCAGCTCCTCCAGAGTGTTGACCGCATGCATGCCGGTTTCCTGGGCCAGATCGACAGCCTTCTGGGTATGGCGATTGTAAACCGTGACATTCATGCCTTTCAGATGTAAACGTCGCGCCATGTTGGCGCCCATCCGTCCCAGACCAACCATGCCTATAGCGGGTTTACTCATGTCCAACTCCTTTGCGTTTGCGTCTGTCGGGAAAATGATATGCTTTGAGTATAGACTTGTT
The DNA here is from genome assembly GCF_057473465.1 of Acidithiobacillus sp. TH-A117. Lineage (NCBI taxonomy): Bacteria > Pseudomonadati > Pseudomonadota > Acidithiobacillia > Acidithiobacillales > Acidithiobacillaceae > Acidithiobacillus > Acidithiobacillus sp. TH-A117. Next base: position 14,930 of record NZ_JBYCKQ010000014.1, on the reverse strand, counting down.
CTGCTTTCATTGTTTTCTGCATAAGGAAAAAACCGCATGAAACTGGGTACTCCGTGTTCTGCTTCGGCAACCAGACTGATGATGCTGGGTGCCGGAGAGCTGGGAAAAGAAGTATTGATCGCTGCCCAACGCCTGGGTGTCGAGACCATCGCGGTGGATCGCTATGCAGATGCGCCCGCCATGCAGGTCGCTCATCGCGCCTATGTGCTGGATATGACTGATCCCGAAGCCATCCTGGCCCTGGTCAGGCGCGAGCAGCCTCACTACGTAGTGCCGGAAATCGAAGCCATTGCTACGTCTGCCCTGGAGCACATTGAAAACTCGGATATGGCAATGGTGATTCCCTCGGCCCGGGCTGTGCAACTGACCATGGATCGTGAAGGGATCCGCCGTCTGGCTGCCGAACAACTGGAACTGCCGACCTCTCCGTATCGCTTTGCCGGGACTTTGCCGGAACTGGAAGCGGCTGCGGCGGAACTGGGTTTCCCCTGTGTGATCAAGCCGGTCATGTCCTCCAGTGGCAAGGGACAATCGGTGGCCCGCAGCGCAGCGGAATTACCCCTGGCCTGGCAGGAGGCGCAAACTGCCGGGCGGGTGGGCGCGCAAAAAGTCATTGTCGAAGGTTTTGTGGATTTTGATTTTGAAATCACCGTGCTGACGGTGCGTTCGGCTTATGGCACGGTGTTTTGTCCGCCCATCGGTCATCGTCAGGAAGCCGGTGATTATGTGGAGTCCTGGCAACCCCAGGCCATGTCCCATAAGGCTCTGGAAGATGCGCAAAATATGGCACGGCAGGTGACGGATAATCTCGGTGGTCGGGGATTGTACGGGGTGGAATTTTTTGTGCAGGGCGAGCAAGTCATTTTCAGTGAGCTGTCCCCCCGGCCTCATGATACCGGCCTGGTCACCCTGGCCAGTCAGCGTCAGAATGAATTCGAATTGCACCTGCGGGCTATTCTCGGTTTGCCGGTGGATCCGGGGTTTCGCAGGGCTTCGGCTTCGGCGGTGATTCGCGGTAAAAATACCGGATGGGGGCCTTGTTACTCTGGCCTGGACACCGCCCTGGCGGTGCCCGAAAGTGATATTCGCCTTTTTGGTAAACCCCAGGCCCAAAAACTCCGGCGTCTAGGCGTGGCAGTCGCTTGCGGAGACGATGTGGAAGAAGCCCGGGGCAGGGCGCGCAGCGCTGCTGCGGCTATTACCGTCAGCCCGTCCTAATTTTTTACGAAGCGTTCGATGCGATCCAGGGCCATTTCCAGATTTTTGTCGCTGGTCGCAAAGGACAGACGAATATGACCCGGCGTGCCAAAGGCTGAGCCGGGTACTACAGCCACGCCTGCCTCCAGCAGAGCCTCGGCCAGTATCAGATCGTCCTTTATGCCCTTGGCCTGCATCAGCTCCTGAAAGCCGGGAAAGCTGTAAAAGGTGCCATCCGATGGCAGTACGGCCACACCGGGGAGGCTTTGCAGGCGTCCGTACACGTAATCATGGCGACGGCGGAAGGCGTGTACCATTTCATGAATGGCCGCATCTCCGCCTTCCAGGGCAGCCTGGGCGGCTACCTGGGAGATGGAAGTCGGATTGGAGGTGCTTTGCGACTGGACAGTGTCCATGGCGGTGATGAGTTCCCTGGGGCCGGCGCAATAGCCAATCCGCCAGCCGGTCATGGCGTAGGCTTTGGATACGCCATTCATGATGATGCAGCGCTCTTTCAGGTCGGGGCAGGCGTTGGCAATATTGACGAAAGATTCTTTCTGAAACAGGATTTTTTCATACATGTCATCGCTGGCAATCAGAATGCGGGGATGACGGCGAAGTACTTCTCCCAGGGCTTCCAGCTCGCTGCGGCTGTAGGCCACACCGGATGGATTGGAAGGACTGTTGATGACCAGCAAGCGGGTATTCTCGGTGATGCTGGCTTCCAGCTGCTCAGGCAGGATTTTGAAATGCTGGGTCGCATCGGTATCAATGATCACCGGACAGGCTTCGGCGAGCAGGACCATGTCTGGATAGGATACCCAGTAGGGAGCGGGAATAATGACCTCATCTCCGCTGTCCAGCAAGGCCTGACAAAGATTGAAAAAACTCTGTTTGCCACCAACCGAAACCAGGACCTCATGGGGTTGATAGTGGAGATGGTTATCCCGGGCGAATTTGGCGACGATGGCGGCTTTCAGCTCGGGAGTGCCACCGACGGCGGTATATTTGGTAAAACCGCGCTGTATCGCCTGGATTGCCGCATCCTTGATATATTCCGGCGTATCGAAATCGGGTTCGCCGGCGCCAAGACTGACAATGTCCTTCCCTTCGCGACGTAGCTGCTGTGCCCGGGCAGTAACGGCAAGTGTCGGTGAAGGGCGCACCGCACTGACGCGGCGAGAGAGGCGAATATCCACGATGTTAAACTCCAGCAATCATTTTCGGCGGGTGCGCTCATTGCGCACAAGAGCGCAAATGATAAGCATCCTTCACGTAAAATCAACTGTTTTGCAACGCTACCTGCGTCTGCATGGGATCAGAGGGCATTGATTGACATTACAACTGGCTACAAGGATATGATCTGTTCCGTGATCATATACGGTTTGTCGCCTTCACATAGTGGAATGGGAGCGAGATGAAACATCTGGAAATCGGTGTCGAGGGCATGACCTGCGCGTCCTGCAGCAGTCGGGTGGAGCGCGCTTTGAATCGTCTACCGGGGGTGCAGGCCACAGTCAATCTAAGTACCGAACGGGCGGCGGTGGACTTTGATCCGGCGCAAATCAGTCCGAAAGAGCTGAGCGCCGCGATTACGGAGATCGGTTATCAAGTGGTCGTGGCCAGTGCGGAACTGGAGGTGGACGGGATGACCTGTGCCTCTTGCAGCAGCCGGGTGGAAAGGGCACTCGGCAAGGTCCCCGGAGTATTGTCAGCCAGCGTCAACCTCGCCACAGAACGCGCCATGGTGGACTATCTGCCCGCGAGTACCACTCCGCAGCAGCTGATTGCCGCCATTGTTGACGCGGGATATGCGGCGCGATCCATGGACGCGGGTAACACGCCGGAAGATCGCAAGACCACTTTACTGCGGCAGATGCGTTTTGACTTGATATTGGCCGTACTGCTGGCCTTGCCCGTTTTGCTGCTGGCCATGGGCCCCATGCTTTTTACCGGGTTGGGCACCTGGTTGCAGCAGCTCGCCCCTTTTCCCCGATTCTGGGACTGGGTGCAGGCGGTGCTGGCGATGCTGGCGCTGGCAGGTCCGGGTCGGCGTTTTTTCCGTCCCGGGCTGATCGCCTACCGCCACTTGTCCCCCGACATGAATTCCCTGGTGGCAACAGGGACCGGAGCCGCCTGGCTATTCAGCATGATGGTGCTGATATTTCCGGAATGGTTCCGGCAGGTCGGGGGGCACGTCTATTTTGACTCTGCAGCTGTGGTAATTGCCGCCATTCTTCTGGGCAAGTATCTGGAAGAACTGGCCAAGGGGCGGGCATCGGCGGCGCTTCGGCATCTTGCCAGCCTGCAGGCCAAAGATGCCCTGCTGATCAGGAACGGAGAGGAGCAGCGGGTACCTTTAGATCAGATCCGGGCGGGGGATCATCTGCTGGTCAGGCCCGGGGAGCGCCTGCCGGTGGATGGTATTGTGCTGGAAGGAGAATCGTCGGTAGATGCTTCCATGCTGACTGGCGAGCCTCTTCCCGAGTACAAGCAAGCCGGGGACGCGGTGATGAGTGCTACGGTCAATGGCACTGGACGATTGATTATTGAAGCCAGGGCCGTTGGTCAGGATACGGTCATGGCGCATATTGTTCGCATGGTCGAGCAGGCCCAGGCGGGCAAATTGCCGATTCAGGGGCTGGCCGATCGCGTGGTCCGGGTATTCACGCCACTGGTCATCGGTATTGCTCTGCTCAGTTTTGTCCTCTGGTTGCTGCTGGGACCGAGCCCGGCCATCAGCATCGCGCTGTTGTCAGCGGTGGCGGTGCTGGTGGTGGCCTGCCCCTGTGCCATGGGTCTTGCGACTCCCGCAGCCGTCATGGTGGGCACCGGGCGCGCTGCGGAACTGGGGGTGCTGTTCCGCAGGGGGCTGGCCTTGGAAACCCTGGCCCAGGTGAACACGATCTGTCTGGACAAGACGGGTACCCTGACTTCGGGAAAGCCTACGCTGGGGGAAATCAGGGCGGATAATCCCCGGCGGGTTCTGGAACTGGCGGCTGCTCTGGAATCAGCCTCGGAGCATCCGCTGGCACAGGCTATTGTCAGGGCTGCCAGGGAAAAGGAAATCAGCCTGCCCCCCGTCAGTCATTTTCAGGCTACCCCCGGACGCGGCGTGGCGGGGATCGTGCAGGGTCAACAGGTGCTGCTGGGTTCTGCGGCGTGGATGCGGGAGCAGGGCATCGCCACGGACACATGCGATCTGGTGGATATGCAATCAGTTGGAACCCGGGTTTATCTGGCCGTGGAGGGGCAGCTGTCGGGTAAAATCGTTATTCAAGATCAACTGCGCCCCGAAGCGGCAGCCGTCATCCGCCAGTTGGCCCGTATGGGTTTGCGTCTGGTGATGATTACCGGCGATAGTCAGGCTGCGGCGCGTCAGCTGGCGGAAAGCCTGCAATTGCCCATATTTCATGCCGAGGTGCTCCCCCAGGACAAGGCCAATATTGTCAAGCAGTTGCAAGGTCAGGGGGGCAAGGTGGCTTTTGTGGGCGACGGGATCAATGATGCTCCCGCTCTGGCTCAGGCGGATGTGGGTCTGGCCATGGCCACCGGTACGGATATTGCGATGGAGACTGCCGACCTGACCCTGACCCATGGGGATCTGGCCGCACTGGTGACGGCCATACAAGCGTCGCGAAAAACCATGGCGACCATTCGTGGCAATTTATTCTGGGCGTTTTTTTACAACATTCTTTTGATTCCGGTGGCCGCAGGGGTGCTGATACCCTGGGGTTTTCAGCTCAATCCCATGCTGGCGGGACTGGCCATGGGCATGTCTTCGGTATTTGTGCTCAGCAACAGTTTACGTTTGAAATGGATGCGGCCCTGGATGGCTCGCCCGGCTTGAACGGGTAGCTTCCAGAACTTTTGCGAGGCGTTCCGTTCACGGGCCTCGCGCAAAAGAGCTTTATCAGAGAGGTTCAGCGCTGTAACGTACGCTCAGGGTATGGGTTTGGCCTGGTTGCAGCTGCAGCGTATTCTCGGCGGCATTGGCCGATTCCACACAGAGCATCTGTCGCCATCCCTCCGGGGTGAAGTCGCCCATGGCGGTAGCTTTGTCGGCCCATGGCGTCCACACTACCGTAGAATCTGCCTGTTGCTTGCTGATGCGAATACGGCGATGCATGCGCGGGTCATGAATGACGCAATCACTTGGGGTGTTGACGTATATCCGGTCGGTTTCGCCGGTAAAAGTAATATTGCCTTCCTGATGTTGGCGGGTAAAACCGATGGTTTTGTCGAGATACTCACAGCCATCCAGCCCTTCCAGATAAACTGACTGAATGTCGCCTACCTGGAAATAAGTATGCAAGGCTTCACCCAGGACAATGCTTTCGCTGCCGCCATTGTGGGTTGTCAAATGCATTTCCAGGGTTTCGGAAACTACGATCTCCAGACTCACCGAAGTTGCATGGGGCCACTGCGTCCGGGTGTCTTCGGTGGGTTCCAGAGTCAGGATGATGCGGGTGCTGTCAGCGCTGCTGGAGCTGTCGCTGACGGTCCACAAATGGGTGCGGGCAAAACCATGGGCGGGAAATTGCGGATTATCGGGATGCGGACCAAACCAGGGCCAACAGACGGGAACCCCGCCGCGAATGGACTTGCCGACGGCAAAACGGGATTTTTCCGAAAGCCAGATCAGGGGGTCGTACTGGGAACGTGGTTGAAAGGCGGTGAGGTGGGCGCCTTGCAGGAACACACTGGCGCTGGCGCTACGATTGCGAATATCCGCAAAAATTTGTCCACCGGGACCAAAGCGAAAAAAAAGATGTTCGGGAATGGCATAACGATTCAGCGCATCAAGTGATTGCATGGATTTTCCAGGGCGTGAGAAAACTTTGGATATATTGCGGCGGGAGGCGCTTGCCGGTCAATCAAGACCTGCTGCAGACCCTCTATCCGCAAGATAAAATCTGCCAGCAGGCGTATACTGCGGCATCCCTGAAATCTACCGACAAGGTGACAAGTGGCTCAAAATCCCTGGCAGCGTCCGGTCAATAAAAATCTCTGGGTACTCTGGAAGCTCAAGCCCTTTCTGCGTTCGCGTCTGCTGCTGCTATCCGCTTATTTGCTGGCCATGCTCTTCAGCGCGGCGGCTTCTTTAGTGTTGCCCCAGGGTGCGCGTTTCATTCTGGACAAAGGCTTTCATAGTTACCAGGCGCTGCTCTGGATCAGTATAGCCCTCCTGTTGTTGGGCATGTTTACTGTCGCCATGCGCGGCCTGCGCGATGGTTTGGCCACCTGGCTGGGGCAGGGGGTGGTGGCGGATTTGCGGACGGCGGTATTCAGCCATGCCTTGCATCTTCCCGCGATTTTTTATGAAACCTTCCGCACCGGTGAGGTCATTTCACGACTGAGCAGTGATGTCACCATTTTGCGATTTGGTTTGACGGGGGTGCTGGGGCGCAGCTTGCAAAGCGGGATCACCCTGATCGGCGCTCTGGTGATGATGCTGGTTACCATGCCCCAGTTATTGATTCCGGGGCTGATCACCTTGCCGCTGCTGGTATTTGTGAATCTGCGCTCCGGGCGTCTGCAACGCGGTTACAGCCGCAAGGAACAGGATTATCTGGCGGATTTGAGCGCCCATACGGAAGAATCCATCAACGGCATTCGGGTCATCCAGGCCCTGACCCTCGAACCCCAGACCGAAACCCGCTATCGCCGGGATATTCACTTCTTGCTGGGACAGGTCTGGGCGCGGGTGAAAGTGCAGTCATGGTCCACTTTTTTGACGGGTAGCCTGGTATTTCTCGCGCTGAGTGCCATGCTTTACCTGGGTGGGCTGGCGGTGCTGGAAAAGCAGGTAGGAATGGGCGTGCTTGCTGCATTTTTGCTGTACGCCCTGATGGCGGCGACTTCTCTGGCTTCCCTGGGGGAATTATGGGGCAGTATGTCGCGTTTGGCCGGAGCGACGGAACGTCTGCTGGCCCTGCTGGACGAACAAGTGGAGCATGGCGGCGCAGTACTGCCCGATATCCGGGATCCCGCTGCCCTGAAACCGGAATTTGTCGCGCCAGACCGGGCGGGGGATTTTCCCGCAATACCTGCATTTTCGCTGCGTTATCCCGCACGTTTGACTTTGGAACATGTCGCTTTTCGTTACCCGTCGCGGCCGGATGTGCCCGCTATTACGGATATTTCCCTGGATGTGGAGCCCGGCGAAACCGTCGCTTTTGTGGGCGCTTCCGGGGCGGGTAAAAGCACCGTGTTTTCTTTGCTCATGCGCCATTATCAACCCAGTGAAGGCCGAATTTTGCTGGATGGCACCGCCATCGATGCCATGCCCCTGCGCAGCTTGCGTCAGCAATTGGCGGTGGTCCCCCAGCATCCGGTCATTTTCTCCATGAGCATTGCCGAAAATATTATGATGGCCCGACCCGATGCCGACGAGGCCGCATTACAGGCGGCGGTACATGCCGCCCGGGTGGACGAATTTTCTGATCGACTGGAAGCCAGACTGCAAACCCATGTGGGCGAAAAAGGCGTGACCTTGTCAGGTGGGCAACGCCAGCGCATTGCCATCGCCCGTGCCATTTTGCGCAATCCCCGGGTGTTGATTCTGGATGAGGCCACCAGTGCACTGGATGCCGAAAACGAGCGATTGATTCAGGAGGCGCTGGCCAACTTGACCGCCCAGCGGACTACCCTGGTGGCTGCCCATCGCCTGGCGACCATCGTCCATGCCTCCCGTATTGCGGTACTGGATCAGGGGCGTCTCATTGGCCTCGGTAGCCATGAAGATTTGCTGGTTAGCTGTCCTACCTATCGCCAATTTGCGGAATTGCAGCGACTGCACGAACAATCTTCAGAATTAGCCGTAACCTCCAAAAAACGCGCCTGAAAAAAAAGCGAACTATAGTCAAAGCTGGCGGTCTGAAATAAAGCCTTTGCCTTTATGGGGAGGTATTACGGGAAGGCGTTGTGGCAAAAAAAGGGTGGGAGGCCCTCCATGAGCACAGATTTTGACCAAAGTACCGCCTGGATCAGGCGTGCACAAAGCGACATGAAGGCTTTTATTGAAGGATTGGCGGCTCGACTGGAAGGGGATATGCCCGGCATGGTCGAAGTCCAACGCAAAAAAGATGGTTTTTTTGCCAAAACCAGTCATGTTCACATTATCACCATTCATACGGATAACAATGATTATCTGCTGACCCAGGATGGCGCACATGTTTCCACAGTCCGGGCCAAGACGGTCCGTGGTGTGGTCCTCAAACACGAGGATTTACCCCTTGCTGTCTGGCTGGAAAGTCTGGTGAAAGATCTCGGAGATTTATCCGGTGAAATGCAGGGCGCCAGCAATACATTGCACGATTTTCTCATGGGCTAAGCCCAAGGAGGCGCTATGTCCATTTGGGACAAGATCAAACACGGTATTGAAAAAGTCGCCCAGGATGCCCAGCGTGCGGCCGAAAATCTGGGACACAACGTGAGTCAGGGGGTTCGTTCGCAAACCCCCGAAGAAATGCAGCGCTATTCCGAGTGGGAACAGGCCCTGCAGCAGCACCGCCTCCCCGATTTCGTACAAAGTCGCCTGTTTCAGACCAGTCAGGGACATTTGCCCTGGATCAGTACGGCCAGTGCCGCCGAGTTGCTCTTGCAGCGTAGTCATGGCGTTCAGCCTATTGGTATGGTGACCGGTAATTGCTGGTATCACTTTGGCTATTCCTGGACCCAAGGGCACTACGATGGCTGGCATACGGCCGTCGAGCGTATGCGTCTGGAAGCCATTGCCCTGGGTGCCAATGCCATTGTCGATGTGCGCATGAAAGTGCGGCACGGCGAAGGGGATGATATGGATTACGGGGTAACCGGCACGGCAATTCGTCTGGCGGGTATTCCTCCGGCGGCCGTGCCTGTGGTGGCTACCGTATCGGCTCTGGAATTTGTGCGCTTGCTGGAAGATGGCGTAGTTCCCGTCGGCATCGCCATCGGCGCCAATTTTGACTGGTATATGCCGTGGATGGGAACCGTTGCCGATCAGGCTGCGCAGCAGGCGCCTTTTGCGGCCCGCTACTGGAATATGGAAATCACCGATCTTTCCACTTTTCAGGAAAATGTCCGGCGCCGGGCACTGTACGATCTGCGCGAGGATGGCCGCAAGATGGCCGCCGGTGTCCTCGGCCACACCAGTTATACCCAGATGTTCAAGGTGCCCGCTGATCAGGACAACCCCGAACGCTTTCTCTGCCGCCACATCAGTATTGGCACCGCCATCAGCTATTTACCGAAAAACCCGCCGCAACATGAACTGCTGGCCATGGTATCGCTGGCGGATCATCCCTTGACCCGTGCTGCTCACTTAAAAAAGGATTTGATATGACCGATAGTGCAGAACATCTCGCTCCCCATGCCGTGGAACGTCTCAAAGGGCTGCGTTCCCAGGGTAGTCATGAAGGTATATTTACTTCAGATTTGTCCGTCAATGAATTTGTGATGGTGCGCAAGGCCAACTTTGAGCCTTTGGGACTGGTGGTCGGCTCCTGCATTTATCACATGGGTATCCAGTATGGAAACTGGAATCAGAACATGGAAATGGATGTACTCTCCCAGGCCATGTATCAGGCCCGGGAACTGGCCATCAGCCGCATGGAACAGGAATCTATCTTGTTGCAAGCCGATGGGATCGTCGGGGTACGTCTGGAAGTGAAGCGCATGGAATGGGATCAGGATATTCTCGAATTCATGGCCATTGGTACGGCTATTGCCCATCGCAGTGGCGCCTCGGGTTTCAAGGGGGTCGGTGGTAAGCCTTTTACCAGCGATCTCAGTGGCCAGGACTTCTGGATGCTCTTGCAGGCGGGGTATCGACCCATGGAAATGGTCATGGGCTCCTGTGTGTATCATGTCGCGCATCAGGGGCTGCTGAAATCCATGGGCAACATCGGCCGCAATACGGAAATGGAGCAATTCACCCAGGCCATGTATGACGCCCGCGAACTGGCCATGGAACGGATGCAGCATGAGGCCCAGGAAGCCCAGGCGGACGGCATTACCGGCGTGCAACTGCATGAAGGCAGCCATAACTGGAAACCCCATATCATCGAATTTTTTGCCGTCGGTACGGCAGTGAAGGCCATGGAAAATGCCGATGCTCTGGTGGACGGTCTGAGTCCGCAACTGGTCATCCCGGTCAACGATTAAAGCGCGATAGTCATCGCAAGGAGTGTATTCATGTCATTATTCAAGCATGCTTCGGAAATATTGCAGGGCAAGATCAATCATTTTCTCAATAATGCTGAAGATCCTTCGGAAACCCTGGATCTTTCCTATGAAAAAATGATCAGCAATCTGCAGGAAACCAAACGCCATTTAGCGGATGTGGTTACCGAAAAGGTATCACTGGAGAGCCAGATGGCGCAGGCGCAAAAAGCGGCAGATAAGGCGGATGCCGATGCCAAAACTGCGCTGGCCGCCAATCGCGAAGATCTGGCCCGGGCCGAACTGACCCAGAAACAGTCTGAACTGCAGAAGCTCGCGAGCCTCAAGGAAGCCCACGATGCGGTAGCGGCGCAATCCCAAAAGCTGCAGGACTATGAACAAAAACTGCAGGATCATATTGAACAGTTCCGCACCCAGAAAGAAGTCATGAAAAGCGAAATGACGGCCGCTTCGGCAGAAGTCAAGGCGGGTGAATCCCTGACCGGTATCGGCAAAGGCATGGATGATGCTGGCGAAGCCATGCGCCGGGCCCAGGACCGTACTCAGCAGATGGAATCCAAGGCCACCGCCATGGATGGACTCATTGAATCGGGCGCTTTGAATGATCCTCTGGATCATCGCAGTCAAACGGACAAGGAAATGGATCAGGTACGGGCCAGCAGCGGGGTGGATGATGATCTCGCCCGGCTGAAGGCAGAGATGGCCAAGGAGAAGTCAGGGGCCGCTGCAGGGGATGGCACTGATAGCCACTGAGTGTTGCTCAGCACGCTTAAAGTAGCCCAGGAAGAATTTTTCTTCGAGAGTTGTCGAGTCTGAATAGGGTGAGATTTAGCAACGGTAAAAAATGCAAGTAAGCATAAAAAAGGCCCAGAAAAATCTGGGCCTTTTTTTTGGTGCGCTCGGAGAGAGTCGAACTCCCGACCTACTGGTTCGTAGACCATCGCCGAGCAGCGCATTTTTCTGGATAGATTTCCATGAAACAGGGCTGACTTCCAATCGGTTGTCATTTTTCCGCTGTTGAATGACCGCAATCAGTCTTTCACAGACACTCCAGAATTCGGGCCTAGCCAATCCTCCCGATAGCTAAACTTTAGCGTAACCCAATGTCTGGTACCGCCGATCAGAGCCTAATGGAGGCAGAGCAGCCTTCAGCAGCTATCAAGATATATAGATATGGTTTCTGTCGTCCAGGTTGCCACACCGGCACCAAAGAAATCTCGATCCTCCGTCCAGATCGGACAATCCAGCAGCAGGGACGCCGCTACCGCCGACCAATCCCGTTCGTCTCTCCGGGCAATTCTGGCTTTTGCGGCAATTTCTACAGGCGACAATGTTTCCTGGCCAATCAACTGTATGGCCGTCATAAGCGTATCTAACGCGTCCCGCCACACCACTTCGGATATCCCCCGGGCGGGGGCCAATTCTGCTAAGTAGTGCTTGGCTTCGTCATAATTTTCTTCGGCCACATAGAAACTGACCCTGTCACATGCATCGGCGATGAGCAATCGTACTCGCAGCCCCAAGACAGCACGAATCAGGATGTTGGCGTCTACAACCAACCGCCTACGCGGCATGAGCTTTTTTGCGCCATTTCTTGAACCCCGCTACCAGTTCGTCCTCTGTGATACCCATGTGTTCCATTTCTTCACGCATTCGCCGTCCTGCTTCGAGCAAAGCATCTCTTTCTGATTGGCTGGGTTTTTTAGGAACCGGGATGTAAAAGCCGATGGTCTGCCCATGTCGTGTAACCTCAATGGGCATTGAGGCTTCGAGATATTCGGCCAATTTGTCGCGTAATTCCCGCACTCCTACACGCAGGCTCATGATCGCCTCCTTTCTGCCGCGATGTGTACACAATATAATACACAAGTCGAGACCTATCAAGCTGAGGCACATTAAATCTTTCGCACCCCATCCCAGCGGAATACGTGGGCTCTGGTTGCCTGACTCGCGAAGGAACGCTCTGCAGCGTAACCGGCCATTCACGCACCCGATAAAGCCGAGGCATCCACCCCATCTCCAAGCGAAGCCCTGGCCGCAGGGTTTGATGCCGACATACTCGAACAACAGGACCTGCTTCAGGACATGCTGGAACAGCGCGTTGCGGAAATCCTGCAACAGGCGCCCTGCCCGATGGATGCCGAGGGAGAACGGCTGTTCCGCGATCTGCAGTGACCATGAGTCCGCCCAAACCGGACAGATCATCAGCTCGGGCTGTCAAACAGCGTTTAAAAATGACCAGGTAACAGCGTCTAATTTTGACCAGTTTTAGAGATGTAATGGATGCCTCCCCCTACAGGACCGGCAGCGGGGAGTTTCATGAGGGAGTCCCCGCTTGATCCGGACGGCATCAAGGTGCCAAGGTGGAATTTTCCACAGTATGGACAAGGAGGACTCGTCATGGAGATTACAACGTATGGATTGGATTTGGCAAAAAAGGTCATGCAATTGCACTGGGTGGACATGGAAACTGGCGAAATTCATCGCCAACAGTTGAAGCGCCGGGCGCTCCTGATGTTCTTTGCGAACCATGAACCGGGCATCATCGCGATGGAAGCCTGCGGCAGTGCGCATTATTGGAGCCGGGAACTCCGCAAGCTCGGCCACGAGGTGCGTTTAGTCGCCCCTCAGTTCGTGCGCCCCTTCGTGAAGACCAACAAAACCGATGCGGCCGATGCGGCGGCTATCTGGGAGACGGTGCAACGCCCGGAGATGCGGTTTGTGGCGGTCAAAAGCGAAGAACAGCAGTCCATTCTGGCCTTGCACCGCATGCGGGAGCAGCTGATCAAAATCCGCACCATGCAGGTGAATCAGATCCGTGGCTTGCTGTATGAATTCGGTGCGGATCTACCCCAGAGTCGCCAGCGGGGACTGAAAGCCGTGCCTGACGCTTTGGCGGATCTGGAAGGTACGGTATCCCCGATGATGATGGAAACGGTACGTCAGCAGTTAAAGCGCCTTGGCGAGATGGACCAGGACATTGCCGATATCGAGCAACGCCTGATGCGGTGGAAGAAAGGCCAGGAAGCCGTGACGCGGTTGATGGCCATCCCCGGTGTGGGGCTGCTCACCGCCACCGCCATTATCGCCACAGTGGGGGATATGAAGTCCTTTCGCTCCGGGCGGGAGTTTGCCGCGTTTCTGGGGTTGGTGCCGCGCCAGAGCGGGACGGGTGGTAAGGTCCGGTTGCTGGGCATCAGCAAACGGGGAGATAGCTATCTGCGCACATTGCTCACCCATGGAGCCCGCGTGGTCGTGAACTTCCAGATCAGGAACCGAAACCCCTGGATCGATAAACTGCTCAGCCGACGGCCCCACAATGTGGTGGTCGTGGCACAGGCCAACAAGATGGCCAGAACCATCTGGGCACTGCTGGTGAAGAATACCGAATATGAAGCCAATTACGGCAGGAATGCGGCGGCTATATCGTAACAGTGACCGAATTGTTGATGTTCAGCAAAAGGAGTTGCGCAGGCGGATAAACGATTGATGGCAAAACAGGTCAGACCGCAGGAAAGAGAACCTGACAGGTCTCTGTCCTAATAAGGACGCTTCGGAGATTCTGAATAAGATTCATATCATTATAAGGAGAGGATACAAGGGTAGTTGCAGAGCAGTGTGTAGTGATGTGTCTCGCTGCGCAAGAGGATTTTGCGATCCTTCGATAGAGGCAGGCTGATTCAGCTTCAGGTTGACAAAGGGAACTAGTCTTACTAGTCTAATTATTGCATAATTTATTAACTATTAAATATGAGGTGACCCATGTTTTTCAAACAACGCAGCAGTGCCGACGGGACCTTGTCCTATTTTTATGGCTGTGGCGGGAAGGGATTTGCGGTGGCGGTAGATGTGGTCGCCGGTGATGAGGCTTGGTTTATGGAGGAGGCGCAAAAGGCCGCTGTGAAGATCAGCTTCGTGATCGACACCCATATCCATGCCGATCATTTGTCCGGTGGTCGGAAACTGGCAGAGCTGACCGGTGCCCCTTACTGTATGCACGAGAGCGATACCGACAAAGTGCATTTCCCCATCCGGGGTTTGCAGGACGGCGAGGTATTGGAAACGGGGAATGTCATCACCAAAGTCCTGCATACCCCCGGCCATACCCCTGATAGTATCTGCCTGTTGGTCAGTGATCTGCGGCGCAGTAGTGACCCCTGGTTTGTGCTGACCGGTGACACGCTCTTCGTCAGCGGGGTCGGTCGGCCCGATTTGGGAGGAACCCCGGAGGAGATGGCGGGCCGGATATTCGACAGTATCCATGCCAAACTGCTTACCTTGCCCGACGATCTGGAGATATTCCCCGGCCATGCGGCGGGCAGCGTTTGCGGTGCGGGGCTGTCTGGCAAACCCTCCTCCACCATCGGCTTCGAGAAGCGCTGGGACCCCTATCTGTCCCTGACCGACCGTGATGCTTTCATCCGTGAACTCACGGCCAATATTCCCGAGCGGCCCGCCGAGATGGATCGCATCGTGGCCGTCAATCTGGGCGCGACGGCATGAATACGGATACAGTGCGCTTTGCTCTGTTTGCCGAGGTTTTTGCGGCCCTGGCCCATCCCAAG
>NZ_JBYCKQ010000013.1:0-35775 GCF_057473465.1 Acidithiobacillus sp. TH-A117 | reverse complement strand
CTCATTCACTGGTTGCCAATCTGGTGTGGGCTTACTGGTGGGGTCATATTGCCATGGCCTTGCTGCATGCCATGCGTACTCCCCGGATATTGCGAATATTCATCCCCTAATTCTGCGCTAATCCTGGGTATATACCATGCATAAACGGATGGGCCAAACGGATCCATCCGGTTCTCAACGTATGCAACAGGAGCGATGTCATGAGCGTATCTAAAAGGATGGTTGCCGGAATTCTGGGAGGGGTTTTGTTTTTGTCCGCTTTCGGGGTATACGCTTTTACCGGTCAGAAGTTGGCGGGTGAGGCAAAAATCAGTATCGAGCAGGCGCGGGTAATGGCTCTGCAGGTTTACCCGGGAAAAATTACCGATCAGGAGCTGGAAAAAGAAAAAGGCGGCAGCGGGTTGCGCTATTCTTTTGTGATCAGAAGCGGGCATGTCAGCCATGAAGTGGGTATAGATGCCAGGACCGGAGCCGTTCTGGAGAACTCCCTGGAAGGCGACCACGCTGATTGATCAAGGGCTTATCCTGATCTGGTGAACCCGCTCCCCGGAGCGGGTAATATTATGTTTCGCAGGGGGTATCACTCAAATAATGCGTATTCTTCTGGTGGAAGACGATCAAATGATTGCTGAGGCGATTTCCGTCGCTCTCAAGGACGCTGCCTATGCCGTGGATTGGGTGCGTGATGGGGAAACGGCACTACGGGCCATTGCCAATCAGGAACACCAAGCTATTCTGCTGGATCTGGGATTGCCAAAAGTGGATGGTTGCACGGTGTTGCAGCGAGTCAGAGCCGTCGGGAACGCCATACCTACCATTATTATTTCTGCCCGGGATGGGCTGTCGGACCGCATCGAAGGACTGGATCTGGGAGCCGATGATTATCTGGTCAAGCCCTTTGCCATGGATGAGTTGCTGGCCCGTCTGCGGGCCATTATCCGTCGTCAGGGTGGACAGGGCTCTCCAATACTGGAAAACGGCTCTCTAAAGCTGGATTTAAGTACGCATATTGCGCAGATTGATGAGACCTGTGTGCTTTTGACGCACCGGGAGTTTGCCTTATTACAGGCGTTATTGTTGCGTCCCGGCGCAGTACTCAGTCGTACCCAACTGGAGGAACGTCTGTATGGCTGGAATGAGAGCGTCGAAAGTAACAGCATCGATTTTCTGATTCATGGTCTGCGCAAGAAGCTGGGTACTGAAGTCATCAAGAATGTGCGTGGTGCTGGCTGGATGATTCCTCGTCAATCATGAATCATTCTTTGCAGAGGCGTTTGTACATTGGCTTGAGCGTGGCTATTGTCTGCATGGGTTTGCTAGCTGGTCTGGCGTCTTTTTTTCTGGCCCTGAACGAAGCCCAGGAATATCAGGATGCTTCCTTGCAGCAGATTGCTGCACTGGTACCCCCGCAACTTTGGCAGAGTGCCTATCATGATGATCAAAGTCGAGTGGATGAAGACCCGGATGCGCGCATTGTCGTAGAGCCCTTATGTCATTTGGACTGTAGCAGGTTAAATGTCCCTTTGAAGCTACCTTGGCAGTTGTCTGCGGGATTCCATACCGTGACGGTGGAAGGCCAGGAATGGCGCATTTTTGTGCGGCGGCAGGGGCCAGATAATGCGTTGGCCGTGGCGCAGTCTACTGATGTGCGCAGTGATGCGGCTTTTGCCAGTGCCCGCTGGACATTATTACCCTTGTTGTTTCTGGTGCCGTTATTGATGCTTTTTTCACGGATGATTGTCCGGCGATCTTTGGCACCGATCCAGAATCTGGCTCATACCATGGACCGGCAAAATCCTGACCGTCCTGAGCCGTTGAGCATAGAAACGGTGCCATCAGAAATTGCCCCTTTTATTGAAGCCATCAATCGCCTGCTGGAAAGGGTTCGATTATTGCTGGAACAGGAGCGTCGCTTTATCGCTGATGCTGCCCATGAACTACGAACGCCGTTAACCGCATTATCTCTGCAGGTGCAGAACCTGAGTCGGGCGGACTCCTTGTCGGAATATCAACAGCGTTTGCAGCCGTTGCAAAAAGGTCTGGAGCGCTTTGCTCATCTGCTTGAGCAATTGCTGGGTCTGGCCCGGCAGCAGGCGACTGCTCCGAGTTTGGAAGTGGTAAATCTGGTGAGCACTGCCCGACAGGTGTTGGAAGATCTGTATCCATTGGCAGAATGCAAGAAAATCGATTTTGGCCTGGATGCCCCAAGCCCAATATGGGTGCAAGGTAGTCCTGCGGCTATATACAGCTTGTTACGCAATGTCGTCGATAATGCCTTGCGTTACAGTCCTGAGCACTCCGAAGTGACGATAAGTGTCCGGAGTGAGGGCAGTGATGCACTCCTGGAAGTGATGGACAGTGGTTCAGGTATTCCCATCGCAGAGTCGGAACGCGTATTTGATCCCTTTTACCGGATTCCTGGTACGCAAGAAGCGGGCAGTGGACTGGGTTTAAGCATTGTCCGCGCCATTGCCAATCAGTTGGGTGGACAAGTTTCCCTGTGCCCCCGCACTAAGCACGCCGGATTGCATTTTATTTATCGACAAAAACGAATCAGCCACTCTGTGAATAACTAACTCAGACTCGCTAAGTCTTGCCTAATTCAATCATGAGACACTGATAAACAAGTGTTTTACAGAACTTCTTCAATGTGAATGATTTTCAGGGAGTACAGGATTCATGACGTTGCGATTGTGGCCGGTAATCATGGGGGGCATGTTGTTGCTGGCCGGTTGTGCGCAGTATCAGCCGGCCCCCTTGTCGAATCATCTGGCCTCTGCGCAGGCAGTACATCGGGAAATGGCGGCGGCTTTGGCGCGGCTGCATCACCAGGTGCGGGCAGTGAATCTACAGGAGCCGTTTTCCGGGAGGACCCTCGGAGTCTTGACCGTCCTGCTCAATCCCCAGTTGCGGGCCATGCGCGCCCAATTTGGGGTTGCCCAAGCCCAGGTTTTTGCAGCAGGATTGCTCCCGGATCCTCAGTTGTCACTCAGTGCGGATTTGCCCGGCAATGTGGGGCAGGATATTACCAGGCCTATAGCATGGGGCTGAGCTGGAGTCTCGCCAGCCTCTTTACCCGTTCTGCCAATCTGGATATTGCCCGTGCCCAGGAAAAGTCGGTGCACTATCAGGTGGCCTGGCAGGAGTGGATGCAGGCCGGTAATACCCGGGCTCTCGCCCGCCAGCTCTATTATCTGCAGGAACAGGAGGCCGTCGCGGCGGCGGCCGCAAAAACCGCCGGGAAATGGTATCAGGCCTCTGCCGAGAACCTGCGCCTGGGTGACAGCACCATCAACACCGCTACATTACGGCAAATTGCCTGGCTGGATAGTCAGGACCGGGCACTGGCTATGCGTCGCCAAGTGACGGCCACCCGTCAGAAGCTCGATGCATCCATCGGCTTGCCGCCCGGGATGCTGATTCAGGTCCGGCCGCCGCAACTCTGGAAGCAATGTCCAGATGCAGCACGCTTGCTGGCCCTGGCCGAGCACCACCGACTCGATCTGCTGGCGCTGCGGGCCGGTTATCAGGCCCAGGAGGCGCGGGTACGGCGGGCCATACTCGGCCAATATCCCGGCTTCACCATCGGTTTCGGCAAGGCTGCCGATACCTCCAATGTGCAAACGTATAGTCCCAGTTTGACCCTGGATATTCCCCTCTGGAATCGTAATCGCGGTGCCATCACCCAAGCTGAGGCGACCCGCACCCAGCTTCGAGAGGCCTACAGCGCCCGGCTCTTTCAAACCCGCGCCGATATTTTTCGCCTGGTACAGGATCTCCATCGATTGCAGCAAGAAATCCAACCGTTGCAGCAACAAGTGCCGAAACTGGAGCAGGCCGAAAGTCGTTTGCGCAGGGCGGCCAGTGAACATGATGTGACCTTACTGGATTATGAAACCGTGCGTAGCCAGTCTCTGGCCAAGCGCTTGCAGTTACTGGCTTTGCAGGAATCCTTTGCCACCCAACAGGCAGCACTGGAACTGGCCGTGGGTTTACCCGTTGCAGATTGGGGGAAGCAGAAATGAAAAAATGGTTTCCAGCCTGGCAGATGCTGGTTTGGGGATGTTTTCTGTATGGGTTGTTCGGGGGAATGGCTATAGCCGAAGTTTCCGCTTTGGTGAAAACTACGCCGGTACGGATGATGTCCATGGCCGATCAATTACGGGTATATGGGACGGTGGAGTTTGCGCCGGAGGACGGCCGAACCATCGTGCTGCCCGCCGAAACCCTGGTCAGTCAGGTACTGGTGGCTGCCGGGCAGCGAGTCCGGCAGGGACAGCCCCTGCTACAGGTACAACCCTCGGTCAGCGATCAGCTACAGCTCAAACAAGCGGAAATCGCGCTGAAATTCGCCCGGGCCGAGCAGCAGCGGGTGACCAGTCTGCGGCAGCGGCAGCTGGCGACCAATAGCCAGGTGCAAAGTGCCGATCAAGCCCTGGCCCAGGCCCGTGCGGCACTGCAGGACATCCGCTTGCGCCTGCAGTCCTTACAAAAAGGCCAGGTGAGATCTCCCATCAGTGGGGTGGTGACCTTTGTGCATGTCCATCAAGGTGACCTGATCGCCGCTGGTCAGTCTTTGCTCAGCCTAAGTACGGGAAACGCCCTGCGCGTCTTGTTGGGCGTGGAGCCCGGTGATCTGCCGCGCATTCGGGTAGGTGATTCAGTGCTGCTGCGCTCGGTATATGGGGGGACCGAGGTTCAGGGGAAAATCACCCAGATTTACAGCCAGATCGACCCGCAAACCCGCCTTGCCCAAGTGGTGGTGCCCTTGCCCGCCCGGCCGGATTTGTTGCCAGGAGCCATGCTCCGGGCGGAGATCGTCCTGCATCGCCAAGAGGTGTTGGCCATCCCCGATTCGGCCGTCCTGCAGCAGGACGGTAAGTCCTACTGTTTTGTGGACGTGGCCGGTAAAGCCCAAAAACGTTGGGTGGAAACGGGTTGGCAACAGAGTGGCTGGATTGCGGTCAAGCAGGGATTGCAGGCCGGGGATGCGGTGGTGAGCCTGGGCAACTACGAGCTGAAACCCGGCATGGCCTTGCGGGTGAAAGGGCAATTCTGATGGGTGCCTGGCTCTTGCAACATCGTCGCTCCCTGCTGTTTTTGCTCTTCGTGCTGGTGGTGGCCGGACTCCTCTCTGCCACGAAAATGCCGGTGGCGCTCTTCCCCAATGTGGTTTTCCCGCGCATCGCCGTGTCGGCCGACTCCGGCAATATGCCCATTTCCCAAACGGAAATTGCGGTGACCCGGCCGTTGGAACAAGCCTTGCGGGCGGTCCCCGGTGTGCAGCACATTCGCTCGACCACGGCACGTGGGGCCACCGAAGTTTCGGTACAGTTTGCCTGGGGCAGCAATATGACGGAAGCCCTCTTGCAGGCGGAGTCCGCCGTCAACAAGGTGATGCCGGCCCTGCCGCCGGATACCCGTTTTACGGCCCGGCGGATGGACCCGACGGTATTTCCGGTGCTGGGCTTGTCCCTGACCTCGGGTCGTCTGGATGCGGTCGCCTTGCGTCGCTATGCCGAATATGACCTGCGTCCCCTCTTGTTGGCCATCCACGGGGTGGCGCAGGTGGACGTGCAGGGTGGGGCGCGCGAGGAATATCAGGTGGTGGTGGATCCGATGCGTCTGCAGAGTTATGGCCTGACCCTTGCTGCCGTGGAAAAGGCGCTGGGTAACGGGAATATCATTACTGCCGTGGGCCGCTTGCAGCGTCATTATCGGCTCTATCAGATTCTGAGTGAAAGTCCCCTGAAAAATGTCCAGGATATCGAGCATATCGTCCTCAAGACGGGGACGGCCGGAGTCGTGGATCTGGCTGACGTAGCCCATATCCAGGTGGGAACCGCACCCCAATGGACCACGGTGACGGCCAATGGCAAAAACGCCGTGTTAGTCAATATCAAGCAGCAGATGGGGGCCAATACGGTGGCCATCGATCACGCCATCCGTAGCTTGTTGCGCCAGGATGCCAGCCGTATTCCGCCGGGCGTCAAACTGAGCGTCTGGTATGATCAAAGTCAGTTGATTACGGCGGCAGCCTCCAGTGTGCGCGATGCGATTTTCATAGGCGCCGCCCTGGCGGCGCTGGTGCTCCTGGTGTTTTTGCGCAATCTGCGGCTGACTTTCATCGTCGCGCTGGTCTTGCCCAGCGTGCTTTTGGCCAGTGTGCTGGTGCTGTATGTATTGCATCAGAGCTTCAACATCATGACTCTGGGGGGTATGGCGGCGGCGGTGGGGTTGGTGGTGGATGATGCCGTGGTGATGCTCGAACACATCATGCGCCGTATCACCGAACATCCGGGTGAGGATGAGCCGGTGTCGGTATTGCACTCGGCACTGGAAATGAGCAAACCCCTGGCCGGGTCATCGGCCGCCACCATCATCATTTTTCTGCCTCTGGCGTTTTTGTCGGGCGTGACGGGCGCTTTTTTCCAGGCGTTGGCCATTTCCATTGCCGCAGCACTCCTGGTGTCTTTTCTGGTGGCGTATCTGGCCGTCCCCCTGCTGGCCGATCTGTTCCTGCGCCAACAGGACGCCGAGAAGGCCGAACATCAGGGACGTTTCTTGTCCTGGTTCAGCCATTGGTACGGCCATCATCTGGAAAAACTCCTGCAACGCCCGTTATTTTTATCCGGGATTGTGCTGGCCTTTCTGATTTTGGGCGGATGGTCCTACACCCAGGTGGGGAGTGGTTTCATGCCCGCCATGGATGAGGGAGGATTTGTACTGGATTACACCGCAGCCCCCGGTACCTCCCTGGCGGAAACCGATCGCTTGCTGGACCAGGTACAGCAGATTCTGGCGAAAAATCGGGATGTGGCCAGCTATTCGCGGCGCACCGGACTGCAGTTGGGCGGCGGTATCACCGAAGCCAATACCGGGGATTTTTTCATTCGCCTCAAGACCCGGCGACAACATTCTATCTGGCAGGTGATGCAGAGCGTTCGTCAGCAGATCCATGATCAGGTTCCGGGTTTGCGGGTGGAAACCGGGCAACTGATGGAAGACCTCATCGGCGATTTGACGGCGGTGCCCCAGCCCATCGAAATCAAGATCTTTGGTGCCAACGATCAGATCCTGCAAAAGCTGGCCCGCCAGGTAGCCGCACAAATCAGCCAGGTTCCGGGGGTGGTGGAGGTCTTTGATGGCATCACCATTGCCGGTGATGCGGTGGATATCCATGTGGATCCCGTAAAGGCGGCCCTCGCAGGAATGACCCCCGCAGAGGTGACCAGCCAGTTGCACACCTTGATGGAGGGGCGGGTCGTCAGCCGGATTCCCCAGGGGCAGGAAATGATCGGTGTGCGCATTCGCGCTCCACGTGGGCAATGGGATGCGATCCGGCGCCTGCGGCAACTCCCCATCATTGCTCCCGATGGCCATTATCTGGCCCTGGGGCAGGTGGCAGAAATCCGGATGCAATCTGGGCAGGCAGAACTGAACTCGGAAAACCTCAAACCCATGGTCGCGGTGACGGCCCGAATCGAAGGTCGGGCCATGAGCACGGTAATGAGCGAGGTCAAGGGGCGGCTGGCCCATCTGCAGCTCCCCCATGGCGTCTACCTGCAATACGGCGGGTTGTACCGCGAACAGCAGCAATCCATGCGCGAACTGGCACTGGTACTGCTGGCGGCCATTCTGCTGGTGACGGTATTGCTCCTTTTTCTCTATGAGCGTTTTACGGTGGTGCTGAGCATTCTGGCGACGTCTCTCCTGGCTCTGGGCAGCGTCTTTGTGGGCTTGTGGTTGACGGGCACGGAGCGCAACCTCACGGCGATGATCGGGATGACCATGATTGTCGGTATCGTGACGGAAACGGCGATCTTCTTTTTTGCGGAGGCCCGGTCTGCCGAACGCCACGAACTGGTGCGGGCGGGGAAGGCGCGGCTGCGGCCAGTGCTGATGACGACCATCATCGCCATCCTGGCGCTCCTACCCCTGGCTCTGGGTTTGGGTGCCGGGGCGCAGATGCAGGCACCTTTGGCCATCGCCATCATTTCCGGTCTGCTGGCGGAAATTCCTCTGGTCCTGCTGGTGATGCCGGCGCTGTATGTCTGGCTGGAACGGGTGCTGCAAAAAGGACCAGTGCCTATGCAGCACTGATCCGTAGTTTTACCCGATCAGTGTTTGCGGAGGGGGCGGGTTCTGATTCCCAGGAGGGTATAGGCGGGACACCATCCCACCAGACCGGTGATCAAGGGTAGCAGGCCCACCCAGCCCCAGGGCGTTTTTGGTCCGATGAATACCAGTGCAATGACAATGATTCCGACAATGACCCGAATCAGGCGGTCGGGCACCCCTTCATTGAACAGGGTAGATAACGACATGTTGGATTCCTCGTTGATGCCATAGAGAATGTTATCGTAGTGAGCTCGTTACAAGCTGTCTGTGACTTTCTCACCCCGGCGGCGGATTCACGCGGAGTCCGCCAAATGCCGCAACGCTGGTGCAGGTGAATCAGATGCGTGGCCTACTGTATGAATTCTGTGCGGATCTACCCCAGAGTCGCCAACAGGGGCTGAAAGCCGTGCCGAATGCTCTGGCCAATCTGGAAGGCACGGTATTCCCTATGATGATGGCTGGCAGAGTTACTAAACCCACAAGATCGTGAACTACAGTTCATACCCCGTTTTCTGGGAGTGCAAAACACAAAATTCTCTCATGTGCAGTCATGGGGAATCATGCAAGCGCAATGCAGAAAGTAAACCAAAAGTAAACCAAAAGTAAAAATGGATTGCATGATTAATTGCAACCCATTGTTTTTATTGGTGCGCTCGGAGAGAGTCGAACTCCCGACCTACTGGTTCGTAGCCAGTTGCTCTATCCAGCTGAGCTACGAGCGCGATGAGGGCGTAATATAGCGACTGCACTGGCCGGGGTCAACCGTTATGAGGATCGTGAGGTACCTCAGTATTTTGCCTGGCAACTACCGAGCATCGCGGAGAATGTATACATGTTCCTCGAAGTGCTCAGACTCGTTGGCACGCTCACGTTCGTGCAGATCGATTCTCGATATCTGTTCGACTTTCCATGTCCCAGCATAAAGTTGGCGCACCTCAGCCTCAGTCACGGGAAAGGGTGGCCCTTGCCGGCCTTCAGGAGGGAAATCCAGCGTAATAAGAAGAACAGCAGGCTGGGCAGGAAGAATAGTATGCAAGTGGCGGACATAAGCCAAACGCAGTGCCGGTGGGAGGGCAATGAGCGCGGCGCGATCATAAACGGCCTTCGTGCCAGTCAGATCCTCCTGCCGCAACTGAAAGATGTCCCCACAGAAAATTTCTATCTCACCGGACTGGTAATGTTGAAAGGCGCCGTGGGTAGTAATACTGGGAGTCAATCCGTGTTCCAGGAAAAAGGCCTCGACAGCTATGGGGCTGAGCTCGACCCCGGTTACCTTGAAACCTTGATGGGCCAGCCAGAGCAGGTCCACGCTTTTACCACAGAGTGGCACGAATACCCGGCTGCCGGGTTCCACGGCGAGCTGCGGCCAATGCGTCAAAAGCTGCTCGTGAAAATCCGGGCGATGGAAGCCGATACGGTTTTGTTGCCAGCGTTGTAGCCAGTCAGTGCTTTGTATGTTTGCGATTTAAGCTGTCTCTCACGTTATCATTACAAAAAGAAAATGCTATCAGGTTTTCCAACAGTTTGTTCCACGGGCCTGAATCTTAATCTGCCATATAGGGTAACATTTTTTTTGGTCACCGATTCACGCTGCATTACGCGTGTTAATCAGCGTTATTCGTTAGCCACCTGTCAGCATTTGTATTTTACCGCACAACGCCGTGGTAGTCTGTTCCTCAACTTCCTGAATAATGCTAATAATTGCCAGAATATTGCTTTATCCATGGTGAACCATGTTGACGCTGATCCCTGTTGAAAGCTGACCAATCCCAAGTGCTTTTTGGCAGCGCAACAGATTGATTGGATTGGGCTTCAAGATGCTACAGCAGGCAGAGAAACGCTGGATTGGGATTTATGCCCCGGAGAAAGTCCGAGACCTTTTTGCTGGAGTGAAATTTATCGATGGATTACCGGTCAACCAAACCCTGCCGGATAACCAACTGAGCGCCGCCTGAAGCTATGACAGGAAATGCTGATACACCAGAATTGACTATAGCTCTCCTGTGCAGGTCGGCATTCATGCGCGCATTGAGGACAAGAACTCGGTCGAGTGCGGACGATATTCGTCGCCCATCCAGGTGGCTCAGTTAGGAATAGTTTTGGATTTTTGGCCATTTTCTACTCTTCAGAGGCTCTGGGGCGAGAAATAAAATCTGCTTCGGCATTAACGAGTTGATTGCGCAACCACATCGGGTTCTGGCGGCAATCAAGAACCGCGTAGATGCGGATGTTGCTATCTTCTACGCGGTAATAAACAGCGAAGGGAAATCGCTTACCCAGTAAGCGATGGAAATTACCGAAATGAAGCGCATGTATACCCGCATAGATGACCAGAGAATCGATATCTGACGTCAGACTATCGAGAAAATAGGTGCCGAGCCCTCTGCTTGGGATTCATAAAAATGGTAACCATCCAGAAGGTCCTGCTGCGCCGCGTTGGATATCTCGATGATCATCGGGTGCTATTGCGCAGGTTCGCCTTGGCTGTATCCCAAGCCAAAAATTGGTCAGACCCCTGACGGAGGGCATTTTCCCTTTGGGCCAGTATTTCCCCGTGCCAGACGGGAGAGGGAATATTTTTCGGTTGCTGGCAGAGGCTATCCCATAGTGACTCCATCATCTGCAGTTTTTCACTGACAGTAAGTTCATTCAACTTGGGCAAGGCAGTCATGACATCGCTCCTTTTAGGTGGGAATCCACCACACTGGCAATTATTTAGTCATAGAATACCTCAATCTGGCGGACAAAATCTTCCTGTATCAGCCAGACATCCGTGAACTCGGCGAAGACCCAACGGTCGTGGCTGCCGAGGTTGATTACGCCGGGTACCCACTAGGTGTCCATGGTGGCTTTGTTATCCTTTTCCAGTACGGCAGCATTACACCGCCACTGCCAACAAGAAACTCGCCGAAACAACAAAAACCAAAAAAGAATAGCATGTTACGGAAATTGCACCCAATGAGTGACAACCAATAACTATCTAACCTAATGATTTGTAAGGGAACTGGTAATCCATTGGTCCTCTGTTCTAGTTCGGGCGGGTCCACTTATATAAAAACTGACGCTTCTGATGCGGGAACATCTGGAGATACCGTGCGACGCTTTAACCAATTTGGATGGCACGGTATCCCACCTTATGTGATGATGGTTGGTAGAGTTGCTAAGCCCACAAGAAGATGAGCTACGTTCATATCCTCATACCCCGTTTTCAGGGAATGCAAAACATAAAATTCTCTCATGTACTGTCATGGGGAACCATGCAAGCGCAATGCAGAAAGTAAACCAAAAGTAAACCAAAAACAAAAAACGGGTTGCATAATTAAATGCAACCCATTGTTTTTATGGTGCCGTTGAGGGGAATCGAACCTCTGACCTACTGATTACGAATCAGTTGCTCTACCGACTGAGCTACAACGGCGTGGGCACGATTGTACCCGTCATGGGGCATCGCGACAAGAATCCGATTTTCCTCTAGCAGCCTCTACTATATATTACTGAATGAGCCCATTCACCCCTTGATTTGCATATCGTTCAAGGTGATATTTGCAAACCAGACGCAGGGATTGTTCCCGAACCGACGGTGCCACGTTGAGGAGATCCGCAGTGCGCCATATTGTTTTCTTCTTGGCTGTTTTTGCCATTTCTTTTGCTGAAATGAGCAGCGCTTCTGGCGAGCCTTCATCCATGCCTTTTGTCGCTCCGGGACTCTGGCTGATAGTGAGTGATGTGCAGACTGCTTCGGGACAACACAATCAGATGCGCCAGGAGGAGTGTTGGAACCAGCTTGGAGAATCTACCCAGGCCTCTGTCATTATGGGCCAGAGTGCAGTCACTACCCATAACCGTGTCACTAACACCGCCAAGCAGTCCACCGTTCAACTGCACACATTTATTTCACCGGATATACGTATGGATCAGCAGCTGATTTTCAAACGGGAGGATAGATATCTGCGCCACGCCACAATGACTGGTCATGGCGATATGGTGGCCCCCGGTAATCCCATGATGAATGAAACTTTTACCCAGCATGGTCACTGGCTGGCAGCGGATTGTCCGGCAGTCCTGCCCGCCGCTCAGGTCAGGGTCATTAAGTCTGCCCAACTGCCGGGAATTATTGCTCTGCAGCAATTGGCGGCTCAACTTAAACGGGCGGACCCGCATCCTAATGACCCTTGAGTACCGCCTGTAGTTACTCATATTTTCAGTGATGGACGCCCATAACTGCGCGCGAATGCCCTGAGATCATTCAGAAATCATGCGGTTTCCTCAGGAATCATCTCCCGGCGGTGTACATAAAAGCCTTTCAGGTAGCTGCTTTCGGGTACGGCAGGGTGAATGGGGTGATCCATATCCTGGGTACCTTCAGCGATGATGGCGTAATCTGCTCTTTGCGCGCCGAAGGCAATATGATTGAGCAGGGTTTCGCGGTTGAGATGGTGGGAACAGGAGGCGGTAAAGAGGATGCCGCCCGGCGCCAGCAGACGCATGGCCAGATCATTGAAGCGGCGGTAGGCAATGCTGCCTTCCTTGAAATCTTTTTTGGATTTGATCAGGGCCGGGGGATCGAGGACGATCAGGTCAAACTGTTCGCCCTTATCCCGCAGTCTGGCGAGGCTGTCCATGGCATCGTCATGGATGATCCGGATGGGATCCACGGCATTGCGCTGAGCATTTTCCTCCAGTAATTTCAGCGCCGGTGCGGAGCTGTCTATTGCTGTCACCTCCCGGGCACCTGCCTTGGCCAGAGGAATGCTGAAAGCCCCCAGATAGGCAAAGCAGTCCAGAACCCGTCGTCCTGCGGCGTGGGTCATCAGGCGGCGACGGTTGGCGCGATGGTCGTAAAACCAGCCGGTTTTTTGGCCGCCATAGGGGTCCATCTCAAATAAACAATCATTCTCCCAAACCGATAAGCGCTCGGGAATTTGCCCGGACAAAACTTCGACCCGCTCTTCCAGACCCTCCAGGCGGCGTGCTGCACCACCTGCTTTCAGTAAAATACCGGCAGGACGCAACAAGGCTTGCAACGCCGCAGTAATCAGGCCGATATCCTGTTCCATGCCGAGACTGCCCGGTTGCAGGATCAGCGTATCCTCGTAGCGATCAATGATCAGGCCCGGCAAGCCGTCGCCCTCACCATGTACCAAGCGATAAAACGGAGCGGAAAATAAACGCTCACGCATACGTAGAGCCTGGAGCAGACGTTCCTGATAAAAGTGCTGGTCGATGCGTTGCTGGGGATTACGGCTGAGCAGGCGCCCGCAGAGGAGGGTGTGGGGATTGATATGGGCCAGACCAATGGCCTTGCCCTGGGCGTCTTCTATTGTGCAGACGCTGCCCGGAGCCACGTCCTGCAAAGGTGTCCTGGCGACGTCAATTTCGTTGCTGTAAATCCAGAGGTGACCGGCGCGCAGGCGACGGTCTTCCTTGGGACGTAGGCGCAGGGTAGGGTAAATAGTGCTTGGTGACATGATCACAACCTGTTGGGAAAGGGAATTTGCCCGTTATTCCCCGAAACATCAAGGGAGAGCAATGCGCTGCATTTTACAGATATTTGCTTGATCCGTATATTGAGCGCGCCATGTATTTTATCCGCCGCCACGCTAGTCAGCCACTCAGGAGATGATCTGTGCCTATTGTCGATAATATTCGCGCCATTCGTTGGGAAGACCAACAGTTGTGTTTACTGGATCAGCGCCTTCTGCCACAACAGGAAATCTGGTTGAAGCTCCGGGATTATCGGGAAGTCGCCGTCGCTATTACTCAGATGGTGGTGCGGGGCGCTCCCGCTATCGGTGTGACGGCAGCCTATGCCATGGCTCTGGCAATTCATGATATGCGCGAGCTGGCGGACTGGCAGCCGCGTTTGGCAGGAGCCGCCGCCGAGATCAAAGCGGCCCGGCCGACGGCTGTCAATCTGGCCTGGGCTACGGACCGGCAGTTGGCCCTGGCGCAAAAAGAGACTTCTGCCAAGACTGCAGCCGCTATTTTGCTGCAAGCTGCCCATGATCTGCTGGAGCAGGACATCGCCGATAATCAGCAGATGGGTCGTCATGGTGCGGCCTTGTTGCCCGAGCAGGGCGGCATCCTGACCCATTGCAACACCGGCAGCCTCGCGACCGGCGGTTACGGAACCGCTCTGGGGGTTATTCGTGCGGGCATTTCTGCCGGTAAACAGCTTCAGGTTTATGCGGATGAAACCCGCCCCTGGCTCCAGGGTGCGCGTCTGACCGCCTGGGAATTGCAAAAAGATGGTATTCCCTTTCATCTCAATGCGGACAGTGCGGCGGCTTATCTGATGCAGCAGGGGCTCATCCAGGCGGTCATCGTCGGCGCTGATCGCATTGCCGCCAATGGCGATGCGGCCAATAAGATCGGCACCTACAGTCTGGCGGTTCTGGCCCAGTATCATCGCATCCCTTTTTATGTAGCGGCGCCCCTGAGCACCGTGGATTTTGCCATGCCGGCTGGCGCAGGCATCATCATCGAAGAGCGCCCGGAAAACGAAGTGCGGCAGTGTGCCGGCCATGATGTGGCCCCGGTCGGAGTCCAGGTACGTAATCCGGCTTTTGATGTGACGCCTGCGGCCTTGATTACGGCGATTATTACGGAAAGAGGCGTGGCCCGGCCGGACTATCTGCACAGCCTCGCAGCGCTGCGGGTCTGAAACATGCAGAATGTTTCCGCTTGTGGCATAATGCCGCGTTAAAATAATCAAGGATATCCGGTCTCCACATGATAGATTTCGCCAAAGAAACCATTCCCGTCAGTCTCGAAAAGGAAATGCGCCAGTCCTATCTGGATTACGCCATGAGCGTGATTGTCGGACGCGCTCTTCCGGACGCCCGTGATGGCCTGAAGCCCGTGCATCGGCGTGTACTTTTTGCCATGCACGAGATGAACAACGACTGGAACAAGCCTTACAAGAAATCGGCGCGTGTGGTGGGTGACGTCATCGGTAAATATCATCCCCACGGGGATACGGCCGTGTATGACACCATGGTGCGCATGGCCCAGGATTTTTCCATGCGCTATCCCCTCATTGACGGGCAGGGCAACTTTGGTTCAGTGGACGGCGACAGCCCCGCCGCCATGCGTTATACCGAAGTACGCATGGCCCGTATCGCCCATGAAATGCTCGCCGATCTGGAAAAGGAAACGGTGGATTTCGGGCCGAACTATGATGAAAAAGAATGGGAGCCTCTGGTCATGCCAGCGCGCATTCCCAATCTGCTCATCAATGGATCTGCGGGTATCGCGGTGGGTATGGCCACCAATATTCCTCCCCACAATCTCACGGAAATCATCAACGCCTGTCTGGCGCTGGTCGATGATCCGCAGATCGCCGACGAAGCGCTTTTCGAGCTGGTGCCAGCCCCTGATTTTCCCACGGCCGGTTACATTCTCGGCCGGGCGGGAAGCGTCGAGGCGTATCGCAGTGGCCGTGGCCGGGTGGTCATGCGCGCCCGCACGGAATTTGAGACGGACAAAAAAACCAGTCGGCAGAGCATTATTGTCACGGAATTGCCTTATCAGGTGAACAAGGCCCGCCTGATTGAACGCATTGCCGAAATGGTCAAGGAAAAGCGTCTGGAAGGCATCAGTGACCTGCGCGATGAATCGGACAAATCCGGTATGCGCATTGCCATCGAACTCAAACGCGATGCCAATGCGGATGTGGTGCTGAATAACTTATTCCAGCACACCGCCATGCAAAGTGTTTTCAATATCAACATGGTCGCGCTGCTGGATGGCGCCCCCCGGACCCTGGGCTTGCGCGATCTGCTGCAGGCTTTCCTGCAGCATCGTCGTGAGGTGGTGACCCGGCGCAGTATTTTTGAACTGAAAAAAGCCCGCGACCGCGCCCACATCCTCGAAGGACTGGCGGTGGCGCTGGTCAATCTGGATCCCCTCATCAGTCTGATTCGTGCTGCGGCAAACCCGGCGGAAGCTAAGGCGAAAATGCTGGCACGAGTCTGGGAACCGGGCATGGTGGCCGCCTTGCTGGTGGAGCGGGGCGAGCCTTCAGAGGGGATGCAGGCTGATGGTTATCATCTTTCCGAAGCCCAGGCCCAGGCCATTCTCGACTTGCGCCTGCACCGCCTGACAGGGCTGGAACAGGATAAAATTCGCGATGAATATCTGGGTCTGCTGGACCGGATCAAGGAGTTGCTGGAGATTCTCGGTTCCAACCAGCGCTTGATGGAAGTGATTCGGGAAGAACTGGTGGCTATTCTCGATCAATATGGTGATGAGCGCCGCAGTGAAATTCTGGCGGATACGGGTGATATTTCCAATGAAGATCTGATTGCTGAAGAAGAAATGGTGGTGACCTTTACCCACGCGGGTTATATCAAGGCGCAACCGGTCACGGTATTCAATGCCCAGCGCCGGGGTGGCAAGGGTAAAATGGCGACGGCGACCAAGGAAGAAGATTTTGTGGAGCGCATGTTCTGTGCCTCCACCCATGCTTACTGTCTGTTTTTCAGTAATCTTGGCAAGGTATTCTGGCAAAAGGTCTATCAGTTACCTCAAGCCGGGCGGGGGGCCAAGGGCAAGCCTATCGTCAATTTATTATCTCTGGCACCCACGGAGCGTATTACGGCGGTGTTGCCGGTGCGGGATTTCACCGAAGGCCAATTTGTCTGCATGGTCACCGCCCAAGGTGTGGTCAAAAAAACGCCGGTCATGGATTATTCCCGACCGCGTAGTCAGGGCATCAATGCCATCAACTTGGATGATGGTGACCGTCTGGTCAGTGTCTGTCTCTCCGACGGGCAGCGCGAGGTCATGTTGTTTACCCGGCATGGCATGGCGGTGCGATTCAACGAAGAAAAAGTCCGGGCTATGGGGCGTAATGCCCGTGGCGTGCGTGGCATCACTCTGGAAGAAACAGATCGGGTCATTTCCGCACAGTTGGTGGATCCCGATCAGGTGGTGCTGACAGCCACCACCCATGGCTATGGCAAATTGACGACGGTCGAAGAATACCGGCGCACCAATCGTGGCGGGAAAGGCGTCATTGCCATTCAGACCAATGCACGCAATGGGCAGGTGGTGGGTGCTCTGGCCGTCAACGAAGTGGACGAACTGATGCTGGTTTCTGACCGAGGGACCTTGATCCGCATCGCGGTGGACAGTATCCGGCGTACTGGCCGCAATGCCCAGGGTGTGCGCCTGATCAATCTCGGCGAAGGAGAACAACTTGCCGGGATGGCCCTCATTGCAGAATCTGATGGAGAGGAGGGGGAGCAGGTCGAACTGCCCCAGGAATAGTCTATGAAAGAACCGGTGTATAATTTCGGGGCGGGTCCCGCCATGTTGCCTCCTGCGGTACTGGAGCAGGTACAGGCAGAGCTGCTGGATTGGCAGGGGCGAGGTATTTCCGTGATGGAAATGAGCCATCGTGGCGCGGACTACATGCAGATTATTGCAGAAGCCGAACAGGATCTGCGCGATCTCCTGCATATTCCGGAGAATTATAAGGTGCTGTTTTTGCAGGGTGGGGCGACCCTCCAGTTTGCCATGGTTCCCCTCAATCTGCTGCGCGGTCATGCCCGGGCCAGTTATGTGCAAACCGGCATCTGGTCGGAAAAAGCCCTGCAGGAAGCCCGGCGCTTTGCTGAAGTAGAAATCGCCGCCAGCAATGCCGACCGCCAGGCCCGCCTGGTGCCACCCCAGTCGGAGTGGCAGGTCAGCCGGGATACCGCTTATGTGCATATTGCCGGCAATGAAACCATTGGCGGTGTCGAATTTGATTTTATTCCGGAGTTGGGGGATATCCCGCTGGTCAGTGATGCTTCTTCGCATATTCTGGCGCGGCCGGTGGATGTCAGCCGGTTTGGGCTGATTTATGCCGGTGCCCAGAAAAATATCGGTCCGGCGGGTTTGACCCTGGTGATTATCCGTGAAGATTTGCTCGGTCATGCTCCGGCCAATACCCCTACCATGCTGGATTATGCCGTGCAAGCCAAAGAGGGGTCCATGCACAACACCCCGCCGACTTTCGCCATTTACGTGGCGGGTCTGGTATTCAAATGGTTAAAGAAGACCGGTGGCCTGCAAGCCATGGCCGAGCGTAATCAGCGCAAGGCGGCCTTGCTGTATCAGGCCATAGATGCGTCCGGGGGTTTTTATAGCAACCCGGTGGAAGCGCGGAATCGTTCGTGGATGAATGTGCCTTTTTTCCTCAGAGAAGCAGGTATGAACGCGACGTTTTTGCAGGAAGCCGAAGCCCGCCACTTGCTCCAGCTGAAAGGGCACCGTCTGTTGGGTGGAATGCGGGCGTCCATTTATAACGCCATGCCCGAAGCGGGGGTGCAGGCTTTAGTGGATTTCATGCGGGATTTTGCCCGCCAGCACGGTTAGGAGCGCAAACTTTGCAGAATCCCTTACGCAGCCTGGCAGCATTGCGTGCCGCCATCGATCAGGTCGACAGTAAGATCCTGGCGCTCCTGAGTGAGCGGGGCCAGCTGGCCCATGCAGTCGGTGAACTGAAACGGGCGGATGGAGATACCCATTTTTATCACCCGGATCGGGAGTCGGAAATCCTGCGGCGCATCATGCAGGAAAATGCCGGGCCTTTTACGGACGCCCAGGTCGCCAGCATTTACCGGGAAATCATCTCGGCGGGTCTGGCGCTGGAAGAAGCCCTGCAAGTGGCCTATCTGGGGCCAGCCGGGACTTTTTCCCAGATGGCGGCGCAAAAACATTTCGGGCACTCAGCCCAGTTTCAGCCCGCCAGCAGCATTTCAGAAATTTTTCGTCTGGTGGATAGTGGCCAAACCCAGTTTGGCGTGGTGCCCGTCGAGAACAGCACCGAAGGTTCCGTCAATCTGACCCTGGATTTGTTGCTGGATTATCCGCTGCAGATTTGTGGCGAAGTCCAGTTGCGGATTGTGCATAATCTGGTGGCCAATATTCCCATGGCACAAATTAGTCGGGTGTATGTGCATTATCAGACCCGGGCCCAGTGTCGCCAGTGGCTCGCTGCTTCGCTTCCCCATGTGGAACTGGTGGATGTCCCCAGTAACGGGGTGGCGGCCGAACGAGCCGGTAATGATCCCGAAGGGGCGGCCATTTCGACGACCGCTGCCGCTGAGGCCTATTCGCTGCAAATTCTGCAGGCGGGCATTGAAGATAACCCCGAAAACACCACCCGTTTTCTGGTGATCGGCAAGATCGCTACGCGCCCTACCGGTCAGGATAAAACCAGTCTGGTGGTGGCCGGCATTAATCGTCCCGGCAGCCTGCATGCCCTCCTGTCGCCCCTCGCGGATGCCGGGGTCAGTCTGACCCGTATTGAATCGCGGCCCGCACGATCGGCGGTATGGGAGTATGTGTTCTATCTGGATCTGTTGGGGCATTGTCAGGATCCGGCCTTGTCCCCGGTGCTCGACGCACTGGCAAAGCAGGCTTCCTTTTATCGTTGTCTGGGGAGCTATCCTAAGGCGGTATATTAATGACCCTGAATTTTCTCGAATATGCGGCTCCGGGTGTGGCTGATTTGCGCCCCTATCAACCCGGCAAACCCCTCGCTGAGCTGGAACGGGAGCTGGGCATTCGCGATGCCATCAAGCTGGCTTCCAATGAAAACCCGCTGGGTCCCAGCCCTCTGGCTCTGGAGGCTGTGCGGCAAGTCCTCCCGGACTTGGCCCGGTATCCCGAAGGCGGGGCGCCAGAATTGCGGGCAAGACTGGCGCAGCAACACGACCTGGATCCGGGGCAATTCATTTTTGGGAATGGCTCCGATCAGGTTGTTGAAATGGCCGTACGCGCCTTTGCGGGTCCGGGAACCGAAGTCATCGTGTCCCAGTATGCTTTTGCCGCCTATGCCATTGCCGCCCAGGCGAGCGGTGCTCTGATCAGGACAGCCCCTGCCCGGAATTTTGGCCATGATCTGGATGCCATGGCCGCTCTGCTCAGTGAGCGGACCCGCCTAGTATTCATCGCCAATCCCAATAATCCCACGGGCACCAGCTTATCAGGTCCTGAACTGGAAACCTTTATCGATAGTGTCCCGGCCCATGCCCTGGTGGTGCTGGATGAGGCCTACCTGGAACTGATGGACGACCCGAACTATCCCGATGGTCGCCAATGGTTGGGCCGCTTCAGTAATTTGCTGGTGACCCGGACGTTTTCCAAGGCTTATGGTCTGGCTGGCTTGCGCTGTGGGTATGGCATGGGCCATCCGGACCTGATTGCCGTCCTGGAAAGGTTACGCCAGCCCTTCAATATCAACACGCTGGCGCAGGTGGCGGCGCATGCGGCACTGCTGGATCACGCGCATCTGGAAGCGACGCGCCGCAATAATCGCCAGGAAAGGCAGGTGCTGGCTGAGGGGTTGCGTAAATTTGGATTGACAATTCTTCCCCCTGCAGGCAATTTTACGGCCTTCGCCGTACCGGGGGGAGGGCAGCGCGTTTACACAGCGCTTTTGCAGCGGGGTGTCATCGTACGTCCTCTCAGTCCTTACGGCATGACGGATCATCTGCGGGTGAGTGTGGGCCTGCCGGTGGAAAATCATCGTTTTCTGAAAATGCTGGGCGAGGTCCTGTAATCCCATGATCGTCATCGTCAAACCACAAGTGAGCGCAGAGCAGATGGAACAACTGCTGGAGCGCATTCGTCAGTATGGTCTGCAGCCCATGGTCAGCACCGGTTCAGAACGGACCGTGGTGGGCCTGCTGGGTGACGAACGCTTGTTGCCGGAAGGCGCACTGGAATCCTTGCCCGCTGTGGAACAGGTTATGCCCATTCTGAAGCCTTATAAACTGGTCAGCCGTGAATTCAAGTCCACCGATACCATTGTTGAGGTAAGGGGGATTCCCTTTGGGGGCAAGCAGATTCAGGTGATTGCCGGTCCTTGTTCGGTAGAAACCCCCGAGCAGATGCGCAGTGCTGCCGAGGCCGTGAAGGCTGCCGGTTGTCGCTTGATGCGCGGCGGTGCCTTCAAACCCCGCACCAGTCCCTACACCTTCCAGGGAGTCGGTGATGAAGGTCTGGATTATTTTCGTACGGCGGCGGATGCCGTCGGTCTGCCCATTGTTACCGAACTGATGGATGTGCGGAAAATTGATCTTTTTCTGGAAAAAGGCGTGGACATCATCCAGATCGGCACCCGCAACATGCAGAACTTCGATCTGCTCAAAGAGGTAGGTCGTCTGGATGTGCCCGTCATTCTCAAGCGCGGCCTCAGTGCGACCGTCAAGGAATGGCTGATGGCAGCGGAATATATTGCCGCTCATGGCAACCACAAGATCATTTTTGCCGAACGTGGCATTCGTACCTTTGAGACTTCCTACCGGAATGTTCTGGATGTCACCGCCATTCCGGTCCTCAAAAAAGAAACCCACCTGCCGGTGATTGTTGATCCCAGCCATGCGGGAGGAAAATCCTGGCTGGTTCCTGCCCTCTCAAAGGCGGCCATTGCCGCCGGCGCCGATGGGTTGCTGGTGGAATCCCATCCCTGTCCCGAAGAGGCCTGGTGTGATGCTGATCAGGCTCTCAGTCCCCAGCAGTTGCTGGCGCTGATGGATGATTTGCATAAAGTCGCAGCAGCCATAGGTCGCGAACTGTAAGATGCCGGACGTTCCCTTTCAGCGGGTGGCGATAGTAGGCCTCGGGCTGATGGGTGGCAGTGTTGCCAAGGCATTGCGTGCGACGGGATATGCGGGGCGGATTCGCGCCGTCATGGCTAACGCTGCTGCGGTAGCATCGTTGCAGGAGAATGCCCAAACCTGGCAGATTGAATTGAGCCCAGTGTTGCCGGAAGTGTTGGCCGATGCCGATCTGATCCTGTTGGCCACCCCGCCCAGGGTTATGCTGGCCCAACTTGAAGACATTGCACGCTGGGCCGATGCAACGGCTTTGGTGTCGGACATTGCCAGTACCAAAAATGCTATTACCGGACGTGCGACGGCATTGCTGGGCTCCCGCTTTGTGGGGGGGCACCCGGTTGTCGGTAGTGAAATGACCGGTTTCCAAGCTGCCCGTGCAGACCTGTATCGTGGAGCGCGGGTGGTGCTGACCCCCATGCCGGACCAGACCGATGCCCAGGCGGTGGAAAAGTTGCGGCAGTTTTGGATGGCTCTGGGTGCCGAAGTTCGGGAAATGTCGCCTGAAGCCCATGATGAAGCTCTGGCCGCCACCAGCCATGTCCCGCATTTGCTGGCTTTTATGTATCTGGCCGGTCTGGAAGAGCGGCTGCCCGGCCTGGAAGATCTTGCCGGTGGTGGTCTGCGCGACTTTTCGCGGATTGTGGACTCTAATCCTGCGCTGTGGGCAGAAATTCTCCTGGAAAACCAGCAGGCAGTGCGCCAGCAATTGCAACAGGTCCAGCACAATCTGCAGCTCGCTGAGCAGCTGCTTGCCGCTGAGGATGCTGCCGGGCTGCAGTCCTGGCTGTCCCTTGGCAAGACCGTCCGTCAACAATTTCATTTTCCTCCGGTATCTGCCTGAATGACTATCCACTATCTTGTGCATCCCGGCTCAGCACTCAAAGGCCGCTTTCCTGTTCCCGGTGACAAATCCATTTCTCACCGCTCGGTCATCCTGGGTGCTCTGGCCGAAGGGGTTACGGAGATCAGCGGTTTGCTGGAAGGCGCTGATGTGCTGGCCACCATTGCCGCCTTTCGGGCCATGGGCGTTGCCATCGTTGGACCGGATCATGGGCATTTGCGGATTGAAGGAGTCGGCCTGCGGGGCCTTAAAGCGCCGCAAGCTCCTCTGGATTGTGGAAATTCCGGTACAGCGATGCGCCTCATGGCGGGTGTTCTGGCTGGACAGACTTTTGCCAGCACCCTGGTCGGTGATGCCAGTCTGCACAAGCGACCCATGGGCCGGGTCTTACAACCCCTCACCGCCATGGGCGCGGAAATTTACGCGCAGGACGGTAAAGCACCTCTGCAAATTCAGGGTAAGCCTCTCAAGGGTATCCATTACGACATGCCGGTAGCCAGCGCCCAAGTGAAGTCCGCCGTTTTGCTGGCAGGGCTGTATGCGCAGGGTGAAACCTGTGTCACTGAACCGGCCCCCACTCGGGATCATAGTGAGCGCATGTTGAATGGATTTGGCTACAAGCTTTCCCGGCAGGGCTCCCGCGCTTGTCTGCAAGGAGGTGGACGGCTCAGCGGGCAAAGTATTCAGGTGCCCGGCGATATTTCATCGGCGGCTTTTTTTCTGCTGGGTGCGACTATCGCTCCGGGCTCTGATCTGCTGCTGGAAGGCGTGGGAATTAATCCTACCCGTACCGGAATCATCGAGGTTCTCACCCGCATGGGCGCGCGGATTGATCTGACCGCGCTGCGTGAAGTGGGAGGGGAGCCGGTGGCGGATATCCGGGTGCGCCATGCACCCCTGCAGGGTATTGATGTACCGCCGCATCTGGTACCGCTGGCTATTGATGAATTCCCGGCTTTTTTTGTGGCGGCAGCCTGTGCCAAAACGCCCAGTACCCTCAGCGGAGCCGAGGAACTGCGGGTCAAGGAAAGTGATCGTATCGCTGTGATGGCAGAAGGCTTGCGCGCTCTGGGTGTGGCAGTAGAAGAACGTCCGGATGGGGCGGTGATTACGCCTGCTCCCATCCAAGGTGGGCAGGTGGATAGTCATGGTGATCATCGCATTGCCATGGCTTTTGCTATGGCCGGACTGGTAGCCTCGGGCAATATTGAAATTCTTGATTGTGCTAATGTGGCTACTTCTTTCCCCAGCTTTCCGGTGCTGGCTCAAGCGGCGGGATTAAGCCTGGAGGTGTTGGGCGCATGAACAGGATTCCGGTGGTGACACTGGATGGACCGGGTGGGGTCGGCAAAGGCACTCTGGGGCGCTTGCTGGCCCGGGATTTGGGCTGGCATTTGCTGGACAGTGGCGCCATCTATCGCGCCCTGGCATTGGCTGCAGAACGGGCCGGCGTTCAACGCAATGATGAGGCTGGTCTGGTCCGGTTGGCGCTGGATTTGCCCTTAAGTTTTCGTGGGGATGCTGAGCAGACCCGGGTTCTGCTTGACAACGAGCTGGTGGATGAAGCTATCCGCACCCCGCAAATCAGTGCCC
Organism: Acidithiobacillus sp. TH-A117; assembly: GCF_057473465.1. Classification (NCBI taxonomy): domain Bacteria; kingdom Pseudomonadati; phylum Pseudomonadota; class Acidithiobacillia; order Acidithiobacillales; family Acidithiobacillaceae; genus Acidithiobacillus; species Acidithiobacillus sp. TH-A117. Next base: position 11,604 of record NZ_JBYCKQ010000013.1, on the reverse strand, counting down.
TGACTTCACAAATTGCTGCCATTCCTGCCGTACGCACAGCCTTGCTGCAGCGGCAGCGGGATTTTGCTCAGGCTCCAGGCCTGGTCGCCGATGGCCGGGATATGGGCACGGTGGTTTTCCCGAAAGCGACTTTGAAGGTTTTTCTGACAGCCAGCGCCGAAGAGCGTGGGAAAAGACGGCTCAATCAGTTGATGGAACAGGGTATTAGTGCTAACCTCGCCAGCGTTGTGGCGGAAATAGCCGAAAGGGATGCCCGGGATCAACAACGCAGTGTCGCGCCGCTCCGGCCTGCTGCGGATGCTCATATTCTGGATACCAGTGCGCAAACAGTCGTCGAAACATACAGGGTCTTGCAGGCGTGGGTACAAACTGCGCTGCAGGAGAATTGAAACCGCCATTAATCTGGCATTGAGCAGTAATCAAAGGGACACTGCGGTGCTCCCGGTAAATGAGGCCTATTGAAATTTATGACCACCCCTAACGCTGAAATGCTTGTTGAACCCAGTTTTGCCGAGATGTTTGAGGAAAGCCAAAGTACTCAGGGCCTGAAGCCCGGTGAGTTGCTTACCGGCATCGTGACCCGAGTGGATAATGACTTTGTCATTGTCGATGTGGGTTTGAAATCTGAAGGACCTATTCCTGCCGAGCAGTTTCGCAATGCCGAGGGCGAAATCGAGGTCAAGGTCGGTGACTCGGTTGAAGTCTGTCTGGAACTGGTGGAAGACGGCATGGGTGAAACCCGTCTGTCCCGGGAAAAAGCCCGGCGCGCCAAGACCTGGGTCGATCTGGAAAAATCCTTTAATGACAACGCTGTGGTGCATGGCTTCCTGACCGGCAAGGTCAAGGGTGGTTTCACGGTCAGCATTGATGGGGTCCGGGCTTTCCTGCCAGGTTCACTGGTAGACGTGCGTCCGGTACGCGATGTGGCCTATCTCGAAGGCAAGGACCTCGAGATGAAAATCATCAAGCTAGATCGCAAGCGCAACAATGTGGTGGTATCACGCCGCGCGGTGGTGGAGCAGGAACAAAGTGCAGAGCGTGGCGTATTGCTGGAAAGCATTCAGGAAGGTGCTGTTCTCGATGGTGTGGTCAAGAACTTGACCGATTACGGTGCATTTATTGATCTGGGTGGCATTGACGGCCTGCTGCATATCACGGATATGGGCTGGCGCCGTGTCAAGCATCCCAGCGAAGTGGTCACCGTGGGTGCCGAGGTGCGCGTGCTGGTGCTCAAATTCGACCGCGAAAGAGGCCGTATTTCTCTGGGCATGAAGCAGTTGGGAGAAGATCCGTGGCGCGATATCGCCCGTCGTTATCCTGAATCGACCCGTATTTTCGGTAAGGTTACCAATGTCACCGACTACGGCGCATTTGTAGAAATCGAAGAGGGTGTGGAAGGTCTGGTGCATGTTTCCGAAATCGACTGGACCAACAAGAACATCAATCCGGCCAAGGCCTTGCATGTCAGCCAGGAAGTCGAGGTGATGATTCTGGATATTGATGAAGAGCGTCGGCGCATTTCGCTGGGCATCAAACAGTGTCTGCCCAATCCCTGGGATGATTTTGCCCAGAACTTCCAGAAAGGTGACCGGGTATCCGGCCAGATCAAGAGCATTACCGACTTCGGGGTTTTCGTCGGCCTGGATGGTGGTATTGACGGACTGATTCATCTGTCTGACCTGGCCTGGGATCGCAGCGGTGAAGAAGCGGTGCGCGACTTCAAGAAGGGCGATACCCTGGAAGCCGTGGTTCTCAGCATTGATCCGGAACGTGAACGCATCAGTCTTGGTATCAAACAGATGGAAACCGATCCTTTCATTCAGTTTGTTGTTGCCAATGAAAAGGGCGCTCTGGTTGAAGGTGAAGTCATCTCTGTCGATGGTCGCGGTGCGGAAATCCGCTTGGGCGAAGGCGTGGAAGGGCATCTGCCCCAGCGCGAACTGAGCAAGGGCCAAACTCTGGCGGCGGGTGACAAGATTGAGGTGGCCATTGCCGCAGTCGATCGTAAAAACCGCACCCTTACCTTGAGCACCAAGGCTCGCGATGCCGTAGCAGCAGCCCCGACCGCCGAAGATCAGGCGGCAGCTACCCAGCAGTATGCACGGAGTGCAGCCACGGGTACCACTAGTCTGGGTGATCTGATCAAAGAGCAGCTCAAGCGTAAGCAGGAAGAAGAAAGTTAAGTGCAACACCGCTCCCGGGATGTTCTTCATGAGCATCCCGGGAGCCACTTTTATTTAAAGAAGCTAAAAACCATGACTAAATCTGAATTGATCAAAAACATCAGTGCCCAGTACCCGCATCTGAGTGTCCGTGATATTGAAATGGCCGCTCGTCATATGCTGGATTATCTCAGTGATGCGCTGGCTGAAGGCGAACGTATTGAAATTCGTGGCTTTGGCAGTTTTTCCCTGCATGTGCGTCCTGCCAAGCAGGGCCGCAATCCCAAAACCGGCGAATCGGTGATGGTTCCGGAAAAGCGGGTTCCACACTTCAAGCCGGGTAAGGAGCTGCGTGAGCAGGTGGATTATCCGGAGACTGCCTCCGGCAAGGCCTGATTGGCCATAGCGGGCGTGGATGCTGGGGTTGTCCTCGTTCTGGGGGTAGCCATTGCTTTTGGGGTCCTGCTCGGTTTTTGGCTGGGTCGAGGCCGGAAAAGTACGACCGGTAAAACCATCCCCCAAGTTTATATTCAGGGTCTGAACTATCTGCTGAGTGAGCGTCAGGATCAGGCCGTAGAGGTTTTTCTGGACGCCTTGCGTCAACATCCAGAAAGTGTGGATATCCTCCTCGCGCTGGGGCGGCAGTTCCGCAGACGTGGTGAGCTGGAAAGAGCTTTGCGGGTCCATCAATATCTGCTGGAACAACCCGCGTTGACGCTGGAATTGCGCCGCAGCGTCCTTTTTGAAATTGCCCGCGATTACCTGAAGGCCGGGATTCTGGATCGAGCGGAAAGTATCCTCAAGGAATTGCTGGACAGTCAACCCGATCATGCCGAGGGCCTGGCTACCTTGGCCGAACTTTATGAGCTCGGCAGCGAATGGGCTTCATCCATCGAGATTCGCCGGCGTTTGCTGCAGTTCGGATTTCCCCGCCAGCAAACAGTGATCGCCCTGTTGTACGGAGAGCTGGCAGAAGAGGCCTTGCGTAAGGGAGAGCTTGAGCAGGCCCAGCAATATCTGCAGTCTGCGCGTCGGGAATCTCCAGAGAATCCACGCGTTCTCTTGATTGCCGGGCGTTTGGCATTCATGGCGGAAGACTGGCAAAAAGCCCTCCAATACTGGGAGAAATTGCTGGATCATGCGCTTGACTCGGCGATTTTACCGGTGCTCGAATCTTTTCTGCAGGTACTGCAGCATATGGGAGACTACCAGCGTCAGGAATCCTTGCAGCGCCTGGAGGCTTATTGCCATTCGCCACTGGCTATCAAGCGTCTGGCAGAAGCTTTGCAGGTGGTCGAAGGCCAGCAGGCGGCTGTCCGTTTTTTACGAAACATGCTCATCAGAACCCCTAATCTCGGGGTATTTCAGCTGTTGTTGCGAATGGATGCCGAGCTGCCGGAAGCCGTATTAATAGAGAAAATGGCTTTGGCCGTAAGGCATTGGCAGATTGACCCTGAGCTCTTCCATTGCCATGCTTGTGGTTATCAAAGTACACAGTATTATTGGCGCTGCCCTAGTTGCCGTCAGTGGGGTACGTTCTCAGGAGAAAAAAAACCATGAAATCGCCTCTGATTGTCGCCTTGGATTATGCTGATCCGAGTGCAGCGCTGGACTTGGCGGCCTTGTTGGATCCATCTCAATGCCGGGTCAAAGTAGGCAAGGAACTCTTCACCGCCGCTGGGCCCAGGATTGTGGAACAGTTGCAGGACAAGGGCTTTGCAGTGTTTCTGGATCTCAAGTTTCATGATATTCCCCAGACCGTCGCCAAGGCTTGTCAAGCGGCGGCGCGTCTCGGGGTATGGATGCTCAATGTCCATGCCAGTGGCGGTCAGGCCATGCTGGAAGCGGCACGCGAGGCTGTGGATGCTGCCTCTGGCCATCGCCCCCTGCTGATAGCGGTGACGGTATTGACAAGTCTGGATGCGCCCGCGCTTCAGCAAATCGGTGTGCCTGATTCTGTGCCGGCACAAGTGCTGAAATTGGCAGCCCTCAGTGCCTCAGCGGGTCTGGATGGCTTGGTCTGCTCTGCGCGGGAAGCCGCCCAGCTCAAGGCCGCCCACCCAAATCTTTGCCTGGTGACGCCGGGTATTCGCCCGCCGGAGCATGCGGCCGATGATCAGAAACGTACCATGACTCCGGCGGCGGCACTGGCAGCCGGTGCGGATTATCTGGTCATTGGCCGCCCCATCACGGCGGCTGCAGATCCGGCGCAGGCCTTGGCGGCTATGCTGGCTGCTTGCGCAGTATGAGGATGGGGCGTATGCCTGTTTTATGAAATCCGACTAATATGCTCTTAAGCGGGACTGTTGACGGGTCTGGATGGATGGAATGCTTGGCCGTAGGGTGAAAGGATGGAGAGAGAAATTCAGTGACAGCCGATGACGTAGTGAATTTATATAAAAGTGATGGTGCATTGCTTCAGGGACATTTTTTATTGTCTTCGGGCTTGCATAGTGATACCTATTTACAGTCCGCCAAAGTTCTGCAAAATCCAGAACATGCAGCAGCACTTTGTGCAGCCATGGTGGCCGGTATTCCCGCAGACCTGCGTCAGCAGATTCGCTGTGTGGTCGGGCCCGCCATGGGCGCAGTGCTGGTTTCCTATGAATGCGGCCGGGCGCTGGGCTTGCGCAGTCTATTTACCGAACGCGAAAATGGTCAGATGGTTTTGCGGCGAGGCTTTGCCTTGTCACCCGGTGAAGCCGTATTGGTGGTCGAAGATATCACTACCACGGGCGGTTCGACGCGGGAGTGTATTGCTGCAGTAGAAGCGGCGGGTGGAAAAGTAGTGGCCAGCTCCGCCATTATTGACCGCAGTGCCGGATTCCAGGATTTTGATGGAATCCCCTTTTATCCGCTCTTGCGTTTGCCGGTACGGACCTGGTCCGCAGAAGCCTGCCCGCTTTGTGCAGCAGGGGATGTGCCGGTCAAACCGGGGAGTCGGGGGCTGCGCTGACCTTGAGGGGCGGCGAGCATGTGTTTATGATGGGTGTTCAGGCTTAGACAAAATGAAAAACAAGGATCAGTTCATGCAAATTTCCACACCGGAGGCCGCGCCTCTGGAAAGACACATTCATGTGACCATTCCTGCCAGCGAGGTAGAAAGCGGCGTCACGCAACGATTACGCAACAAGGCGCGCTCGGCGCGCTTCCCGGGTTTCCGTCCGGGTAAGGCGCCGCTCGCCATTGTCGAACGGCACTACGGGTCAGATGCGCTCATGGAGACTTTTGATCAGCTGATCAATGAGCATTACGCCCAGGCCGTGCGCGAACAGTCCTTGCGTCCTGTGGGCCGCCCCGACGTGCAGGTTGAGAAGGGCGGGCGCGGAGAGGATTTCGTGTTTACGGCCGTGGTAGAAGTCTACCCCGAGTTCGAGCCGCAGGTCCCAGAGGCAGCCGTCATTCGCAAGACTGCGGAAGTCACTGAAGCAGATGTAGATGCAACCATCGACATCATGCGCCAGCAACGGCGTTTTTATGTGCAGGCCGAGCGCGCCGCGCAAAATGAGGACCGGGTCACTGTGGATTTTCAGGGCCTGATGGACGGAGAGCCCATGCCCGGTGGGGATGTGGTGGATTACCAGGTGGTCCTGGGTGGCGGGCGCCTGCTGCCTGATATCGAACAAGGTCTGGTGGGTCTTTCTGCCGGAGAAGAAAAAACCGTTTCTGTGCAGTTTCCTGAAGATTATCATGTGGCCGAACTGGCCGGAAAAAATGCCGAGTTTCATCTGCAGGTCAAGGAAGTGGCAGCTCCGCAGCTCCCCGAACTGGATACCGAATTTGCTCTGGCGTTAGGTATTGAAGATGGGGACGTGGCAGCCCTGCGTCAGGAGGTCAAGGAAAATCTAGAACGTGAAGCCCAGCGTCTCAGTCATGCTCAGGTCAAAGCCCAGATTCTGGATCTCGTAGCCGGCAGTAACCAGCCGGACCTGCCCAAGCAGATGCTGGCCCATGAACTGGAGCAGTTACAGAAGGATCCCAATGCCGGTAATGCACCAGATCTGGAAAATGTAGCCCGGCGTCGCGTGGTACTGGGACTGGTCCTGAGCGAGATTGTCCGTCGGGAAAAACTTCAGGCCAGTTCTGCCGAAGTAACCCAGGTCATTCGTGATATGGCAGAGCAGTATGAAGACCCGGAGCAGTTTGTCGCCTGGTACCGCAGCAAGCCGGAGCAACTGGAGCAGGCTGAAGCCATGGTTCTGGAAGACAAGGTGGTGGCATGGCTTCTGGAGCGTGTTAAAGTGACTGAAGAGCCGGTGAGTTTCAATCAGCTGATTGGGCGCGCCCCGGCGCCACAAGCCCCGTCCGAATAATGGGCAGCGGACACATCCCGGATGTGTCCCTCAATGGAGGAGCAGCAATGATGTGGAAACAAGCAGGAGACAGCATGACCCCCGCCCCTCAAGGTTTAGGCTATGTGCCGATTGTGGTCGAGCAAACCGGTCGTGGCGAGCGTTCTTACGATATTTATTCCCGCCTGCTGAAAGAACGGGTGATTTTCATGGTGGGGCAGGTAGAAGACATGATGGCCAACCTGGTGGTTGCCCAGCTGCTGTTTCTGGAAGCCGAAAATCCAGATAAGGATATTGCCCTCTACATCAACAGTCCGGGTGGCTCGGTGACAGCAGGTATGGCCATTTATGATACCATGCAGTTCATTCGCCCCAAGGTCAGCACGGTCTGTATTGGTCAGGCTGCCAGCATGGGTGCGGTGTTGCTGGCCGCAGGCGCAGAAGGCAAGCGCTATGCCTTGCCTAATGCCCGAATCATGCTGCATCAGCCCTCCGGGGGGTTTCAGGGGCAGGCCCATGATATCGAAATTCATACCAAGGAGATTCTGCGCATTCGTGAACGACTGAATGATATTCTGGTCCATCATACCGGACAGAGTCGTGAACGCATCGAGCAGGATCTGGATCGGGATTTTTTCATGTCGGCCGAAGAGGCCCAAACTTATCATCTCGTGGATGCCGTGATTACTCATCGCGGTGATGACGAGACCGCCTGAAAAAGGCAGGAGAACAGCTATGGCTGGAAAGCATGAGGGAAGTGGTGAAAAGACTTTGTACTGTTCTTTTTGCGGCAAAAGTCAGCACGAAGTCCGCAAGCTGATTGCCGGTCCATCGGTATTCATCTGCGATGAATGCATCGAGTTGTGCAATGACATCGTCAAGGATGAAATTCTCGATGATCTGCACGGCGATCAGCCGGACAAGCTGCCCAAGCCCATGGAGATCCGCAAAACTCTGGACGATTATGTGATTGGTCAGGAAAGCGCCAAAAAAGTGCTTTCGGTGGCTGTCTACAATCACTACAAACGTCTGGAGCATGGTGGCAAGGATAATGAAGTCGAGCTCGACAAGAGCAATATTCTGCTGATCGGCCCCACCGGGTCGGGAAAGACTTTGCTGGCCCAGACCCTGGCCCGTCTGTTGAACGTGCCTTTCGCCATGGCCGACGCCACCACCCTCACCGAGGCGGGATATGTGGGTGAGGACGTGGAAAACATCATTCAGAAGCTGCTGCAGAAATGCGATTATGATGTGGAGAAGGCACAAACCGGTATTGTCTATATTGACGAAATCGACAAAATTACCCGCAAGTCCGAAAATCCCTCCATTACTCGGGATGTTTCCGGCGAAGGCGTGCAGCAGGCCTTATTGAAGTTGATTGAAGGTACGGTGGCCTCGGTTCCCCCCCAGGGCGGACGCAAGCATCCCCAGCAGGAGTTTTTGCAGGTGGACACCCGCCATATTCTGTTCATCTGTGGCGGTGCTTTTGCGGGCCTTGAAAAATCCGTTTCTTCACGGTTGGAAAAAGGCGGTATGGGTTTCAACGCTCCCCTGAAAAAACAGGACAAGGACGCGACGGCGGCCATGCTGATGCAGAATCTGGAACCCGAAGATCTGGTGCGCTATGGGCTGATTCCCGAATTTGTCGGGCGCTTGCCCATATTGGCGCTCTTGGAGGAGTTGGATGAGGAAGCCCTGATGTCCATCCTCACCGAACCCAAAAACGCCTTGATCAAGCAATATCAGAAAATGTTTTCACTGGAAGGTGTGACTTTGGAGTTCCGCCCGGAAGCCCTCAAGTCTATTGCCAAAAAAGCGCTGGCCAGAAAAACCGGTGCACGCGGGTTACGTTCCATCCTGGAGCAGATTCTGCTGGATACCATGTACGAGTTGCCGTCCATGACCGGGGTCAAAAAAGTGGTGGTGGACGCTGCTGTAGTGGACAGCGGTGGTAAACCGCTGCTGGTGTATGACGATGCCATCAAGGTGGATATATCCCACCCTGCCTGAAACAAGAGGGGATGCGTTGAAATCCCCTCAGCGCGCCCCCATCTGACCATCTAATGATGGTTATCATCGAATTTCTGGAGTGAACTGTGGCGCAAATCGATAAAAGTCTCCTGGTAGAAGAAGAATCTCAAATGGTTCCTGTATTGCCGTTGCGGGATGTGGTGGTTTTTCCTTATATGGTGATTCCGCTCTTTGTGGGTCGTGCGAAATCTATCCGTGCGCTGGAAGAAGCCATGTCCGGAGAAAAGCAGATACTGCTGGTTTCCCAGAAAAATGCGGCGGATGATGATCCTCAGCCTGAAAATATATACCGTATCGGGACTCTGGCAACCATTTTGCAGTTACTCAAATTGCCGGATGGTACGGTAAAAGTGCTGGTAGAAGGCACAGATCGGGCTAAGATCGTGTCCTTCCTGCCAGCCGATGAATATCTGCGTGCCCAGGTTCAGGTGGTCGCCAGCGGCGCTGCCAATGATCGTGAACTGGAAGCGCTGATGCGTTCGGTAAGCGCCCAGTTTGAGTCTTATGTAAAGCTCAACAAGAAAATCCCGCCCGAAATCCTGTCCACTTTGGCCAGTATGGATGACCCGGCCCGGCTCGCCGATACCGTGGCCGCCCATCTCAGCCTCAAGCTGGAAGAAAAGCAGGATATTCTCGAAAAAGCCGATACCCGGGTACGGCTGGAACATCTGCTCGGCATGATGGAGTCGGAAATTGATCTCCTTCAGGTCGAAAAGCGGATTCGTGGCCGCGTCAAACGGCAGATGGAAAAAAGCCAGCGTGAGTATTATCTGAATGAGCAGATGAAAGCCATTCAAAAAGAACTGGGAGACCTCTCGGAAGAAGGCGGCAGTGAACTGGATGAGCTTGGCCGGAAAATTGAAAAAGCCGGCATGCCCAAAGATGTCCGTGCCAAGGCCGATGCTGAACTGAAAAAGTTGCGGATGATGAGTCCGATGTCTGCCGAAGCCACAGTCGTGCGCAATTACATCGACTGGCTGGTAGGGGTGCCCTGGCGTAAACGCAGTAAAATTACCAAAGACCTCAAGCGCGCCAAAGCTATCCTGGACGCCGATCATTACGGACTGGAAGACGTCAAGGAACGGATTCTGGAATACCTCGCCGTTCAGGAGCGGGTGGGTAACAGCCGTGGGCCTATACTGTGCTTGGTAGGTCCTCCCGGTGTCGGTAAAACCAGCCTGGGCCGGTCCATTGCTGAAGCGACCAATCGTAAATTTGTGCGGATGTCTCTGGGCGGAGTGCGCGACGAGGCCGAGATTCGTGGTCATCGGCGTACCTACATTGGCGCCTTGCCGGGCAAGATTGTGCAGAGTCTGGCCAAGGTGGCTACCCGCAATCCGTTGATGCTGCTGGATGAAGTGGACAAGATGGCCATGGATTTTCGCGGTGATCCGGCTTCCGCTCTGCTCGAAGTGCTGGATCCGGAGCAGAATGCAACTTTCAATGATCATTATCTGGAAGTGGATTTCAATTTGTCCGAGGTGATGTTCGTAACCACGGCCAACACCTTGAACATACCGGCGCCACTGATGGATCGTATGGAGGTCATCCGTATTTCCGGTTATACGGAAGATGAGAAAATCCATATTGCCAGCAAATACCTGCTCCCCAAACAAATCGAGAAGGCCGGTTTGAAAGAAGGAGAAATGCAGGTTTCCCAAACCGTCATACGGGATATTATCCGCTACTATACCCGCGAAGCGGGTGTGCGGAATCTGGAACGGGAACTGGCGCGTATTTGTCGCAAGGTCGTCAAAGAGCTTTTGCTGGACAAAAAGCGTACTAAAATTCAGGTGTCTGATCGTAATCTGGATAAATATCTGGGTGTACGGCGTTTTGATTTTGGCAAGGCGGAAAAAGAAAATCGCATTGGTGAAGTCACTGGTTTGGCCTGGACAGAAGTGGGCGGAGAACTGCTGAGTATTGAAGCAGTGGTGGTACCGGGTCGGGGCAAGCTGCTGATTACCGGTAAGCTGGGCGATGTCATGCAGGAATCCATCCAGGCGGCGATGAGTGTGGTGCGGGCGCGTTCGCGTGCTCTGGGTATTCCTGCGGATTTCTATCAGAATCGTGATGTGCATATTCACGTTCCTGAAGGGGCGACTCCCAAGGATGGACCCAGTGCCGGTATTGGCATGGCCACGGCCCTGGTTTCTGCCCTCACCAATATTCCGGTAAAAGCCACAGTCGCCATGACCGGAGAAATCACCTTGCGTGGAGAGGTTCTGCCGATTGGTGGATTGAAAGAAAAATTGCTGGCAGCTCATCGTGGCGGTATCAGTACGGTAATGATCCCGGCAGAAAATGAAAAGGATTTGCAGGAGATTCCGAAAAACGTCCGTGATGCCCTGACGATCAAGCCGGTACGTTGGATTGACGAGGTCCTGGCTATTGCACTGGAGTCTTCACCCGCACCCTTGCCGGATGATGGTGAGGCCATTCCCGGTGTTGTTCCGCCGGTGGTGGGTGATGCTGCCGAAGATAAGGCCACGGCACATTAGGTTCTTTTAGCTTGCCTCTGATGCGGACATAGTCGTCAGAGGCATTATTTAATGTTATACCGTCGCTAAATCACGACGAATTTTGTGAAAAATTTAGGCTTTAACAATCGATATATGTTGTGAAATTTTGAGTGTTCTTGACAAGTGTTTTTTTACCCTGCTATAACCTTGGCAGGTGCACAGCAGATAAGTGGTTTTACCAAAAGTGACTTGGTCTATAACAGGAGAAAGAAATTATGAACAAATCTGAAATGATCGAAAAAATTGCCGAAGAAGCAGGTGTTACCCGCGCTGCCGCAGGCCATACGCTGGATGCTGCCATCAAGGTGGTTACCGAAGCCCTGAAAGCCGGTGATCAGGTCACTCTGGTAGGTTTCGGCTCCTTCATGGTTGCTGAACGTGAAGCACGCAAGGGGCGGAATCCCGCCACTGGCGCAGAAATCATGATTGCTGCCAGTCGCACCCCCAAATTTAAAGCTGGTAAAGCGCTGCGTGATGCAGTAAACTAGCGCGTCTGGTTAGGGCGGTTAGCTCAGTTGGTAGAGCGTCGGCTTTACACGCCGAATGTCGGGGGTTCGAGCCCCTCACCGCCCACCACCAATTTATTGGGGTGGTAGT
>NZ_JBYCKQ010000012.1:0-28993 GCF_057473465.1 Acidithiobacillus sp. TH-A117 | reverse complement strand
CGAACCTCCGAAGGCAGAGCCGTCAGATTTACAGTCTGATCCCTTTGACCGCTCGGGAACCCCTCCACGATTAGCGGCGCATTGTGCCGCTTAGTGCAGGGGTCTGTCAACAGATTTAAGGCAAGCAATATCCATAATGTACCAAAAAAGATTTGCGCTTGAACACAAGCAATATTCAGAGCGCTGCTTTATGGCTGCCATTTCGCGCAGCGCGATACTTGTGCCTATTTCTTGACATCGTTGCCGAATTACAACATCCTTTGCGTGGCAGTTCTAGATTTTGCCAGGCAGATTTCTGCCCGGGCTTGAGAGGAGGGTTTATAAATGCAACATATTAAACGTATTACCCTGATGCTTGCCATCAGTGGCGGTCTTTTTGCCGGCACAGCCTATGCCGACAACGGTTACATGGGTTATGCCATTCAGGCAGGCGGCAAACCCGTAGTCACCGGCAACGGTGCCTGCGTTCGCGGTGGACGGCCTGTTACGGATGGAGCTGTTCCTGAGTATTGCGCTCCGGCCAAACCAGCCCCTGTTGCGGTAGCTCCGGCACCTGCACCGGCACCCGCCCCCATTGCTCCCGTTGAGCGCACGGTGCTGGTCAGCAAGCCCATCACCATTACCGGCATCAACTTCAAATTTGATTCCTACAAACTGCTCGATCATGACATCAAGGTCCTGGACGAGGTCGCTGATTTTGCCAAAAATCATCCCGATGCCGTTCTCGACGTGAATGGTTACTGCAGTAAGGTTGGCAGCTATGCCTATAACCTCAAACTGTCCAAGTTGCGTGCCCAGAGCGTGGCTCAGTACCTGAGCAGACACGGCGTTTCCAGTGATCGCATGGTCCTCAAAGGTCATTCCTATAATGATCCAGTGGCCAGCAACGCTACACAGCAAGGACGTTTCCTGAACCAGCGTGTGGAGATCAACTCCAACATCAAGGTGCAAAAAACCGTTCAGTAATTATCGCAGCATTGCGATGCCGGGCGGATCAGCACTGATCCGCCTTTTTTATGGTTTTTTTCATCATGCAGCATCCTGATTCCATGCTAGACTAGCGGCCATGCGACAATCCCTGCTTCGTTTCGTGCGTACCCTGCACATTACCCGCGTCCTGGTGCGCTACCGCCTGGATGAAGTCCTCTATTTTTTACCTATCCTGAAACCCTACCAAGCCCTCTTACGCCTCAGCCCCATGTCCTGGCTGGGCCGCAAACCCCAGGGTGATTTTGCCGAGCGACTACGCCAGGCCCTGGAAACATTAGGCCCGACTTTCATCAAATTAGGGCAGATGCTCTCTACCCGACGCGACCTGCTACCCGATCATATAACCCAGGAGCTGGCCAAGCTCCAGGATGCCGTCCCCCCCTTTCCCTCAGATGAAGCCCGGCAAATCATTGAGACGGCACTCGGCAAACCGGTTTCCGCCCTGTTTGCCGAGTTCGATCCCCAGCCTGCTGCCGCAGCTTCCATTGCCCAGGTGCATTTTGGCGTTTTGCATGATGGCCGCGCGGTCGCCATCAAGGTCCGTCGCCCGGGTTTGCGCCGCGTCATTGATCAGGACCTGGCCATATTGGGGCTGCTGGCGGATCTGGCGGAGCGTTACTCGCAAGAAGGCAGACGCCTGCGCGTGCGTGCGGTAGTGGCCGAGTATGCCAAGACGTTGCGGGGGGAACTGGATTTATTGCGCGAAGCGGCCAATGCCAGCCAGTTACGCCGCAATTTTGCTGCCGATCCTGACTTACTGTATATCCCGGAAATTTACTGGGACTATTGCAGTTCTTCCGTCCTGGTCATGGAACGTATTTATGGCATTCCCATCGGGCAACTGGACGCCTTACGCAAGGCCGGGATCAATTTCGACCAACTCTCCCGACGGGCGGCAGATATTTTTTTCCGCCAGGTTTTTCGTGACGCTTATTTTCACGCCGACATGCACCCGGGGAATATATTCATTGATCCCCGGAATGGTCGCTTCATCGCCGTCGACTTTGGCATCATGGGCAGCCTGGACGATGCCAGCCAGCATTACCTGGCGGAAAACATGATCGCCTTTTTCCAAAGAGACTATCGCAGAGTCGCCGAGGCCCATGTGGAAGCCGGCTGGGTACCCCCCGATACCAATGTCCAGGATTTTGAAGCAGCCATCCGGGCCATTGCCGAGCCGGTATTTGAGAAACCACTGAATGAAATTTCGGTGGCTAATCTGTTGTTGCGTCTGTTTCAGACGACGCGGGCCTTTCATATGCAAACCCAGCCTCAACTGCTCCTGCTCCAGAAAACCCTGGTGAATGTGGAAGGCATTGCCAGGGACTTCAATCCTGCCCTTAACATGTGGGAAGTGGCCACGCCGCTGCTTACCGAGTGGCTGAGCCGCCAACGCGGTCCGCGCGGATGGTGGACGGAAATGAAACGGCATTTTCCGGAGTGGGGCCTGGTTTTACCGGAAATACCCGTTCTATTGCACAATATTCTGCGCCAGACACAACAAGGTGAACTGCCTCTGGTGATCCGCAATCAGGATCTGGACGGAATTCGCCAGGAACTGCGACGCGGCCTGTGGCGGCTTTCCTTTGGAGTCAGCGGAACATTTATCGTCATCGGTATCGGCATCATGGCCGCCCTCGCCCATAAACTGGACTTTGCCATTCTCGACCTGCCACTATGGGCCTGGTTAATTCTGGTTCCGAGCCTGACCTGGATCGGCTTTCATTGGGTGTCCAGCTTCTTTAAAGTGCGCGATTAGTTTCAACATAAATTCCATAAAAGGGGGGTATCATCATGTGGGTTGTTATTTCTCTGATCATTGCCGCGTTGGCCGTCATATTTGCTGTGCAGAACAACGTCATGACGTCCGTACATTTTTTCTCCTGGACTTTTGCCCAGTCGCAGGGCGTGATATTACTTTGTGGATTTGTGGCGGGCTTCATTGCCAGCATGTTGATTTACCTGCCGACCCATATTCGTAACAAGTTAAAAATACGCCGTCACGAACGCCGCCTGGGGGAACTGGAAGGACAACTCAATGAGGAAAGAGGCAAACGGGAATACATCGAAAAAGAACATGCCGCTGCTTTACGTATCCAGAAAAGCAACGGCATGAGCGGAAGCAAGGTCGAAAACTGAGACCCGGCATTATCGGGTTCAGTCGACTTTTTTATCCACGACCGGAACCGCTGTGGCATTCTTGAATTCCGGTACGGTGCGGGCCAGTACCTGCAGGTTTTTACTAGCCTGCACATTGCCCGCAGCTGCCGCCTTATGCCACCACAAAGCGGCCTTGGTATAATCCTGCGGCACGCCCTGACCCATGAAGTAGAGATTACCCAGGTTGTATTGCGCGGCGGAAACACCCAATTCTGCCGCCTTATTCCACCAGTATGCCGCCTTGGTCAGATCCTTGGGAACACCCTGACCAAAGTAATATTGCATTCCGAGATTATACTCGGCCTTTCCATAGCCATGCAGAGCGGATTTTTCAAACCACTGCGCCGCCAAAGAGTAGTTCTGAGGCACACCGTCGCCAAGAGCACAGCGGGTACCAATGCTGTTTTCCAATTTGGCGGTGGTCAGGTCGGCTGGCTGGGTGCTGGCAGAATCTTCCATTTCTGATTTTCCGGCCATGGTCTGGGCATCAACCAAAGGCGCGGCAAGCAATAACAAAGCGGCCGTCGAGCAGGCGGTCAGCACAGGAATACGCAAAAAACGATGAGCAGGCATGATTCACTCCATGAATACAGGGTAATGGCTTTCAGATGTGGAGGTTACACCATAAAGCTAAGACACTGCCAGAACTTTTTCAAGGGATAATCTCCACATTGAAAAAAGGTTTAGCGCAATCGTCATACACCTCGCTAGCCACTGGATGGGGACACGTTTTTGCATCTGTGCCCCAAGCAGACTGCGCTTCTAAAGTCCGGCTCTCTGGCAAGCAAAACCTTTTCCACCAGGTCCGACACTCATTTCACGATTCGTTCCGGGTAGTTTCTGTCTGTCGCCAGCGCTGGGCCAGCTTGTCGAGTACGGCGTTGACAAAACGGTGGCCCTGTTCCGCTCCAAAATCCTTACCCAGTTCAATGGCCTCATTGATGACCACCCGATAGGGAGTTTGCGGTAAATCCCGCAACTCGTAAGCTGCAAGACGCAAAATGGCGCGTTCTACTTCGCTGATTTCATCCTCCCAACGGCGATCCGGGATTTCCTCCGCAATGGCAGGATCCAGCTCCGGGATGGCGTGACAAACGCCTTCCCAGACACTGGTAAAAAATTCCCGATCGGCTCCTTGCAGACGTTCCGGGTCGGCCGTAAATTGCAGGGCTATATCGGCACAATGCCCCGGGTTCATCTGCAATTGATACAATGCCTGGATAATGGCCTGACGCGCCAGGCGACGACGACTGTTTTTCATGGATGCTCAGATCTGACCCAGTAATTGCACCATTTCGAGGGCGGTCATGGCCGCATCAAAACCCTTGTTTCCGGCTTTGGTGCCGGCCCGTTCGATGGCCTGCTCGATGCTGTCCGTGGTCAATATGCCAAAAATGACCGGAATACCCGTATCCATGGCCACCTGTGCCACACCTTTGGAAACTTCACCAGCCACATAATCGAAATGGGGGGTACCCCCACGAATCACCGCTCCCAGACAGAGCACCGCATCATAATTGCCACTGCGCGCCAGCTTTTGGGCTACCAGGGGAATTTCATAAGCTCCCGGCACATAGACCACATGTATCTGTTCGTCACTCGCGCCGTGGCGACGCAGAGCATCAATGGCTCCCTGCTCCAGTTGCTGGGTAATAAAGCTGTTGAAACGACTGACCAGCAGCACAAAACGAAACTTGCCGGCCTGCAGACTGCCTTCTATTTGCTGAATCATGATTTTTCCTTAGTTACTTTCCTGAAATGGACGTTGCCCGACAATTTCGAGACCGAATCCACCGATTCCCCGATACTGGAACTGACTGTCACTCAAGACCTCGGCGCGATGCACGCCGAGGTCTGTCAAAATCTGGGCACCAATACCAAAAGTGCGCAGAACTCGACCGGAATCTCCGGCCTGGCCCGGTCCTTTGGGTAATTCCGGCAAGGCAGCCACTTCCTGCAAAAGCTCTTCCATCGTTTCATCGTGGTGCAGGTACACCAACACCCCCCGACCCTCCGCAGCAATACGCTGTAGAGCACGGGTATTAGGACTGGCGGCCCCGGCAAACAGATCATTGAGGACTTTACCGACCTGCACCCGGACCAGCACGGGACTGTCCGTAGCCTCTACATCGCCCATGACCAGGGCAAAATGAGTTTCCCGGGCCACCCAGTCGCGA
Source organism: Acidithiobacillus sp. TH-A117 (assembly GCF_057473465.1). NCBI lineage: Bacteria > Pseudomonadati > Pseudomonadota > Acidithiobacillia > Acidithiobacillales > Acidithiobacillaceae > Acidithiobacillus > Acidithiobacillus sp. TH-A117. The sequence goes on along the minus strand of NZ_JBYCKQ010000012.1, from coordinate 23,666 downwards.
TAGACATATAACTGGAAATCACCATAAGCCGTATGCCAGGGACCCTGTGCCTGGCGCTCAACAATTCTTTCCCTTTCCAGACGATAGCGGATCAGATCGGCAATGGTGCCGATTTTGAGGCCATGCTCCGCCGCATAGGGCAGCAAATCCGGCAGCCGCGCCATTTCGCCATCGGCATTGAGAATCTCGCAAATCACCCCGGCAGGCTGACAGCCGGCCAAACGCGCCAGATCCACGGCCGCTTCGGTATGCCCGGCACGCACCAGCACCCCACCCGGCTCGGCGGCCAGCGGGAAAATATGCCCGGGCATCACCAGATCTTCGGGCGCGGCATCAGCAGCAATGGCGGCCTGTATGGTGGCGGCCCGATCTGCCGCAGAAATCCCGGTGGTTACGCCCCGGGCTGCCTCAATGGAAACCGTAAATGCAGTGCCGAGGCTGGCGGTATTGTGCCCGACCATTTGCGGCAAGCGCAGCTGTTGGCAGCGCTCACGGGTCAGAGGCAAACACACCAGCCCCCGTGCCTGGGTCACCATGAAATTGATGGCGGCAGGCGTCACAAACTCCGCCGCCATGATCAGGTCTCCCTCATTCTCCCGGCCTTCATCATCCATGAGAATCACCATGCGGCCCGCCGCTATATCGGCAATAATTTCTTCGGCGGGACTGATTTTACCTGCACTCATACCGGGTATCCTTTGGCGGCCAACGATTCGCGAGAGATGGATGATTTTAACGCTGAGTCCGGCTCGGTCGCCACCCAGCGTTCCAGATAACGGGCGATCAAGTCTACCTCCAGATTCACCTGCTGCCCCACCCGCCAGGACGCAGCCGTTGTCTGGCTCAGGGTGTGGGGAATCAGATTGAGCATGAAACGATCCCCTTCCAGGGCATTGACGGTCAGACTGATTCCGTCCACGCAGATACTTCCTTTGGCAGCAATGTAACGCAATAACTCCCGGGGCGCTGCTACCGCAAACACCTGGGAGCGCCCCGAATCCTGGACGCTGTGAATCTGCCCAACCCCATCCACATGACCGGCTACCAGATGTCCACCCAGGCGGTCAGCCAGACGCAGGGCTTTCTCAAGATTGACAGCACTTCCTGTTTTCAGACTACCGAGCAGGGTTTTATCCAGAGTCTCCCGGGAAATATCCACCGCAAATCCGTCCTTATGCAGCGCCACCACCGTCAGACACACCCCCGATACGGCAATACTGTCGCCCAGTTTGACATCGCCCAGATCAAGACCGCCGGAAGCCAGGGTCATCCGGTAATCACCACCCTGAGGCTGTAATCGGCGGACCTCGCCCAGCGCTTCGATAATTCCTGTGAACATCTATCAGTTCTCCTGTGGACGCAAGGTCCACTTCAGATCATTGTCCAGCAGCTCGAAGCCACGACTTTGCCAGCGTGGAGCTTCGGCAAGCCGGGCAAAAGGCCCGAGCTGAACAGCCGCCCGGGCTCCCTGTCCGAGCAGCATGGGCGCCACATAGACCAGCCACTCATCCACCAGATCTGCCCTCAGCAGTGCGCTCGCCAGAGTCGGGCCGGCTTCCACCAACACTTCGTTGATCTGCTTCCCGGCCAGTAGCTGCAGCAAGGCGCGCAGGTCCAGCCGCACTCCATCCAGGGGCAGCGCCAGCAATTCCGCGCCGGCTTTTTGCAGCATACGGCGTTTTGCTGCCGAGACTTCCGGCCCATGCGCCAGCCAGACCGTCCCCGGAGAGGCAAACAGCGCCGCATCAGCGGGAGTGCGCAGGTATGTATCCAGAACCACCTTGACCGGATAACGCCGCAGCGGCAGCTCCAGGCGCGGAGCCAGACGCGGATTATCGGCCAGGACTGTACCCACCCCTACCATGATGGCACTTACCCGCGCCCGCTCTTTTTGCACATCGGCGCGGGCCAGTGTGCCGGTCAGCCACTGACTCTGGCCATTGCCCAGTGCCACGGCACCATCCAGACTGATGGCCTGCTTCAGCCGGATCCAGGGACGCCCTTTTTCCATGCGCTGCAAAAACCCTGGATTCAGTTCCCGGCTTTCCGCTTCCCCGCAGCCCAGATCCACCGGAATACCGGCAGCGCGAAGCCGGGCAATACCCTGTCCGGCCACCAGCGGATTGGGATCCTGCATGGCCACAACCACGCGTCCCACCCCGGCAGCCATCAAGGCATCGGCACAGGGGCCGGTGCGCCCCTGATGGGAACAAGGCTCAAGGGTCACATATACCGTTGCACCCCGGGCGGTCGCTCCGGCTTCGGCCAGAGCAATGACCTCAGCATGGGCTTCTCCGGCAAAAAGATGAGCGCCCCGCCCGACGATGTTTTCACCCTGGACTACCAGGGCACCCACCCGAGGATTGGGATGGGTGGAATACAACCCCTGCCGCGCCAGATCCAGGGCTGCTCCCATGAAGGAAGCATCGCGCTCAGTCAGCACCAGATGCGCCTTCTTCTGTATTGGAGGGCTGCACCTCTTTCAAACGGGCAATTTCGGCACTGAAGGCGTCCACATCTTCAAAACGCCGATAGACCGAGGCGAAACGCACATAGGCAACAGGATCAAGACCGCGCAAGGCCTCCATGACCAGCTCTCCGATCAGCCGTGCCGGTACTTCCCGATCGCCTTTTTCACGCAGCCGCCGCTGTATCTGGCGCAAGGCAGCATCCACCTGTTCGGTGGCCACGGGCCTTTTACTGAGCGCCCTGGTCAAGCCACGCTGAAGCTTGTCTTCATTGAAAGCCTCGCGACGACCATCGGTTTTCACCACCATCGGCAGGGAGAGTTCAGCCCGCTCAAAAGTCGTGAAGCGTTGCCCACATTGCGGACATTCCCGACGGCGCCGCACGGTCCCGCCCTCATCAGCAAGGCGGGAATCCACCACCCGGGTATCAGCGAAGGCGCAAAACGGGCAATGCACAGAACCCTAGCCGTAAACCGGAAACTGTTTGCACAGGGCGATCATATCCGCCTGCACCCGGGCAATCACCGACTCATCACCGGGAGCATCCAGTACATCGGCAATACCCTTGCCCAAGCGTTGCATTTCGGCGTCGCCAAAGCCCCGGGTAGTGGCTGCCGGGGTACCGATACGAATACCACTGGTGACGGCTGGCGGACGGGTATCAAAAGGCACCGCATTTTTGTTGACGGTAATGTGCGCACGGCCGAGAGCTTCTTCGGCTTCCTTGCCCGTTACCTTTTCACCTAGATTGAGCAGGAAGAGGTGATTGTCGGTGCCGCCGGAAACCGCCGTATAACCACGCCCGGCCAGAACGCCGCTCAGGGTCTGGGCATTGCGAATGACCTGCTGCTGATAGGTTTTGAATTCGGGCTGCAGGGCTTCCCGGAAGGCCACCGCCTTGCCGGCAATGACATGCATCAGGGGACCACCCTGCAATCCCGGGAAAATCAGCGAGTTCACCTTTTTAGCGTACTCTCCACGACAGAGAATCAGGCCGCCACGGGGACCACGCAGCGTTTTGTGGGTGGTGGTGGTGACAAAATCGGCATGGGGCACCGGGCTGGGATGTAAACCGGCGGCGACCAGTCCGGCAATATGCGCCATATCCACCAGCAGATAAGCACCGATACTCCGGGCAATCTCACCGATTTTTTCAAAATCAATAATCCGGGAATAGGCGCTGGCCCCGGCGACAATCATCTTGGGGCGTTCCTGTTCGGCTTGGGCCGCCAGGGCATCATAATCAATGCGCCCATCTTCAGCCCGCACCCCATAGGCAGCCACCTGAAAGAGCTTGCCCGATACATTGACCTTGGCACCATGAGTCAGATGCCCGCCGTGGGCCAGACTCATCCCCATAATTTTGTCGCCCGGCTGCAATACCGAAAGATACACGGCCTGATTGGCCTGAGAACCGGAGTGGGGCTGCACATTGGCATGTTCGGCACCGAAGAGCTCCAGGGCACGATCCATGGCAAGCTGTTCGGCAATGTCCACATATTCGCAGCCACCATAATAGCGTTTACCCGGATAGCCCTCGGCGTACTTGTTGGTCAGCACCGAACCCTGGGCTGCCATGACCATGGGACTGGTATAGTTTTCGGAAGCAATGAGTTCCACATGGTCTTCCTGACGTTGGGTTTCCTTGCGCATGGCATCCCACAAGGTGGGGTCAAAATCAGCAATACTGAGGGTTTTGGAAAACATGCTGCACTCCTTCAAAAACTTCCGGGAAATTTGTGGCTAGACACTAATGGATACAAGCACTCACGGCAAGGGTAAAAAATGCGTGCAAACCATGAATGAAACTCATCAGAGCTTGACACGCACCGGCTGGGGATGCTGCGCCAGCACGAAGCGGGAAGCTTCTTTCTTTTTCCGGGGAGGACGACGTTTGTCGGCAAATATGTCCTGATAGGCGACATGAATGACCGGCGGCCCCAGCACCCAGACAATCAAGCCCAGCCACAATTGGGAAAAAGCCGGCATGAACAGATTGGCGAGCAGAATAATGGCCCAGAGGCCAATCAGGGGATCCCGCAATTCCGGTCGGAACAACAGGGTCAAGGTGGTTTCCACCTCGGATTCGAGCCAGCCATGCCCCTTGTGCAAAGCCAGGGCGATACCGAAAAAAGCCGGAGAAAACCAGAAATAGGGCATCAGAGACAAATCCGAGAAACGCTGTCCGAAAGCAAACCACCAGCCCCAGAATCCCTGACCCATACCAGTATTGTCATGCCAGGGGATATTGATGCCGGCGAGCAGACTGCCCATGACGACCATGTCCTGACCAAACTCGAAAATCATACCAAAAACAGCAAAAAGCATTCCCCAGACTACCGCCACATGGAGGGCGTGGCGGGTTTGCCGGGGACTGTAGGATTCCGCCTCTGCGTCGGTATTGGCCGCAATTTCCAGGCCAAAAAGCAAACCGAAGGGGGCCAGGGCATACATCAGCCATTCCGGAAAAGGGATAGCGGCCAGCACCAAAGCACCCCCCGTGAGCCACAGCCAGGGACTGGGCCGAGCCATGACCAACTCAGCACCCCCTTCGACCCAGCTGACTACGCGATTTACCCACTTCCAGGCCAAAATCATCCCCCGGCAATTTGGCACATGGCCAAATACATCTTAATGCGGATCATATTCTCTACACATTCTAAACCATCCAGATAGGTGAATACAAAATTCCTACACAGAATTTTACTCCAGGTTTGCACTGCTTCGATGACTACCCTCATGCCGCTTGTCGCCGCCGTCCTTGAAGTTTAGACTCACTCGGCTCCTTTAGCTCCTCAATATTATGATGATTAGAAAAGCATACCATGCCTGCTCAGATACCTGCTGATTCCGTTGGATTGGTCACGCCGCAGACGGTCACCTTCCCGGCCGAACTGCAACTGGAGTGCGGGAGGAGCTTGCCTGGCTATACCCTGGTTTATGAAACTTACGGGGTATTGAACCGGGAGCGCAGTAACGCCATCCTGCTCTGTCACGCCCTCTCCGGTGACCATCATGCCGCCGGTTATCATCAGCTGGAAGACCGCAAACCGGGCTGGTGGGAACATCTGCTCGGTCCCGGCAAGGCCATGGATACGAAGCAATTCTTTTTCGTCTGCGCCAATTTCATCGGATCGTGTAAAGGTTCAACCGGTCCCGCGAGCATCAATCCAGAAACTGGCAGTCCCTGGGGCCTGGATTTTCCTATGGTGACCGTGCGCGACTGGGTAAAGACCCAGGCCGATCTGGCGGACCACCTGGATATTGCACAATGGGCTGCCGTCATTGGCGGCAGCCTGGGCGGTATGCAGGTCATGCAATGGAGCATGGATTACCCGGAGCGCCTGCGTAATGCCGTGGTCATTGCTGCCGCCCCCAAACTGACCGCGCAAAACATCGCTTTCAATGAAGTCTGCCGCCAGGCGATCATGACCGACCCGGATTTTCATAATGGCCGCTATTATGCCCACGACACCAAACCCCGCCGGGGTCTCTCCCTGGCACGCATGATTGGCCATATCACCTACCTTTCCGATGACGCCATGCGCAGCAAGTTTGGCCGCGATACCCGGGGAGGCAAGGCTTTTTCTTTTGGTTTTGATGTGGATTTTGAAGTGGAGAGCTATCTGCGCTACCAGGGTTCCAGCTTTGTCGAACGATTTGATGCCAACAGCTATCTCTACATCACCAAGGCCCTGGATTACTTTGATCCGGCCAGTGCCTACGGAGACAATCTGGCAGAAGCCTTTGCCAAGGTACAAGCGGCTTTCCTGGTCATTTCTTTCAGTTCCGACTGGCGTTTTTCCCCGGAACGCTCCCGGGAAATCGTCCAGGCCCTCTACACCTGCAATCGCGATGTCAGCTATGCCGAAATCGAAGCCACCCACGGCCATGACTCGTTTTTGATGCCTATCCCCCAATACGTGGCCGTCCTGCGCACTTATCTGCAACGCGTGGCCGAGGAGATCGGCCTATGAAGCTGCGTCGCGACCTCGCCATCATCGCCGACTGGATTGCTCCCCAGAGTCGCATTCTCGATCTGGGTTGCGGGGAGGGCGAGCTGCTGGCTTACCTGCGCGCCGAAAAGGGGGTGCAGGGTTACGGGGTGGAAATAGAAGAAGACCGGGTGGTTGCGGCCATTCGTCGGGGAATACCTGTCATTCAGCAGGATCTGGATCAGGGTCTCAAAAATTTTGCCGATCTCAGCGTCGATACTGTGGTGCTTTCTCTCACGCTCCAGGCAACGACCTTTCCCCGCCAGCTATTACTGGAGATGTTGCGGGTTGGCCGGGAAGTGATTGTGACCTTCCCCAATATGGGACACTGGCATGCGCGCTGGCAACTGGGTGTTCTGGGCAAAATGCCGACCACAGACGCCTTACCTCATACATGGTACGATACTCCCAACATCCACCTGTGTACGATTCGGGATTTCGAGCAGCTCTGCGCTGACAACGGTATTGTCATTCATCAGCGGGTGGTACTGAATGACCGGCGGCGCAGTACCTGGCGCAATCGTCTGTTACCCAATTTTTTTGGAGAAGTTGCCTTGTATCGCTGTGCGCTGGGCGCACGCTGAGGCCTACGCAAGGAGAATGCCATGACTCTGGAACTGATCAGCTTCCCCCTCTGCCCCTATGTGCAACGTTCGGTCATCACCTTGCTGCACAAGCAGGTGGGTTTCCAGCTCACCCATATTGATCTTGCCCACAAACCCGAATGGTTTCTGGCTTTATCCCCCATGGGAAAAGTACCCTGCCTGAAAATCGGGACGGATACGGTGCTTTTCGAGTCCCAGGTTATCAATGAATACCTGGATGAAACCATTGCGCCGGCATTGCACCCTGCCGACCCGCTGGAGCGCGCCCAGCATCGCGCCTGGATTGCCTTCGGCAGCGAAATGATCGGTGACCAGTTTCAGATGATGATCGCCCAGGGAGAAGAACGCTTTACCGCCGCCAGTCGCCAACTCTTCGACAAACTGGAGCGACTGGAAAAAAACATGACCGGAAGCCATTTTTTTGCCGGCCAGAACTTCAGCCTCGTGGATGCGGCTTATGCGCCCTTATTCATGCGCATGGAAATCCTCCATGCCTTAAGACCATTACCGCGCTGGGAAGCCTTGGGCAAACTGCGGCGCTGGACAGCCTTGCTCATGGAATTACCGGAAGTAGCCGGTTCCGTTACGGCTGACTTTCCGGAACGACTGCGCAATTATATCAGCGAAAAAGGCAGTCTTCTGCTACGCTCAGTCTGAGTCGTCGGGTTTGAATGGCTGGAAGCCGCATTTACGATAACAGGAGTCGTGTATTATGAGTGATCAACAGGGAGAGGACATGCAGGATCAGGCGCTCGTGCCCACCACCCACTTTGGTTACCAGGAAGTTCCGGAAACTGAAAAGGAAGATCTGGTCAAAGGGGTTTTCAGCAGTGTTGCGGGCAAATACGACCTGATGAATGACCTGATGTCACTCGGTGTCCATCGCTTGTGGAAGCGCTTCACGGTCGATCTGGCGCGCCCCCGCCCCGGCCAGCGGGTGCTGGACCTGGCTGGAGGAACCGGTGATCTGGCCGCCGCCATTTATCCGCGCATCCAACCCCGGGGCTCCATCGTCGTATCGGACATCAATCCGGAAATGCTCGCCGTTGGCGAAACGCGCCTGGCTGACAAGGGGATTGTCGCCGGGGTCGAATTCGTCGAAGCCAATGCCGAAGAACTTCCCTTTCCCGATCGCGAATTTGACCTGGTAACCCTCGCCTTCGGAATCCGTAACATGACCCACCCCGAGCGCGCCCTGAAGGAAATTCATCGTGTTCTCAAGACCGGTGGCCGCGCTTTGATTTTGGAATTTTCCCACCCACGCTGGCCGGGTTTGCAGTCCATCTACGACCTCTACTCCTTTCAGCTGCTGCCACGCATTGGCGAGCTCGTGGCCAAGGATCGGGAAAGTTATCAATATCTGGTGGAATCCATCCGCCGCTTCCCCGACCAGGATACTTTCAAGATGATGATGGAAGATGCCGGACTGGAACGGGTGGAAGTTTTCAATTTATCGGGGGGTATTGTCGCGCTGCATCGCGGCTTTCGTATGGACTGATGAATGCTTTTCATCTGAACACCTAAAAATTCCCTCTTGAGCCGAGACTCCGGGCAGGGCATGATGGCCTCAATTTTCGCAGAGGAGTAATGCCCATGACGTCCGTTCACAGTCTCGGTTTTCCGCGTATCGGTCATAAACGCGAACTCAAAAAAGCGCTGGAAAGCTTTTGGTCCAAAGAAATTGACGAAAAGGAACTGCAAGCCCGCGCTGCCCAGTTACGTGACCGCCACTGGAAAATCCAGCAGACCTGTGGGATGGATCTGATTCCGGTCGGTGATTTCAGCCTTTATGACCACATGCTGGACATGAGCTGCACCCTTGGCGCCATTCCCCCGCGTTACGGTTTTTCCGGCACCCAGGTCGGTCTGGATACCTTTTTTGCCATGGCCCGTGGTTCCAGCACCCAGCCCGCCATGGAAATGACCAAATGGTTTGATACCAACTACCATTTCATCGTCCCGGAATTCCACGAAAACATGACCTTCAGCCTGAGCAGCGAGCGCCTGTTTGATCAGGTCAAGGAAGCCCAGGCCCTGGGTATCAAGGCCAAGCCCGTGCTCGTCGGTCCCATCACCTATTTGTGGCTGGGCAAGGAAAAGGACCTGAACGCCGAAGCCCATCATGAGGCTCAGCATCATCATGATGACAGTGCCTGTCATGGTCACGGCGCCCCGGTAGGCAATGCCTGCTTTGATCGTCTGACTCTGCTGCCCAAGGTGCTGCCGGTGTATGCCGAAATTCTTGAGCGACTGGCCGGCATGGGTGTGGACTGGGTGCAGATGGATGAACCCGCTCTGGCTCTGGACCTTCCCGCCGAATGGCGCAAGGCTCTGGAATCGGCTTATCAGACCCTCAGCAAGGGCAAAAGCCCCAAGATTTTGCTGGCGACCTATTTTGATTCGGTGGCCGATCACGCCGAAGTCCTCAAAGCCCTTCCGGTGGCCGGCCTGCATCTGGACCTGCGCCGCGCTCCCCAGCAACTGGACAGCTTCCTGAAAAACTTTCCCGCCGAAAAAGTGCTTTCCCTGGGTGTGGTGGATGGTCGCAACGTCTGGCGTGCTGACCTGGATGCCGGCCTGAAACTGCTGGAACCAGCCCATCAGCAGTTGGGCGAGCGCCTCTGGGTGGCTCCTTCCTGCAGCCTCTTGCACACCCCGGTGGATCTGGATCAGGAAAACGAACTGGATGCCGAACTGAAATCCTGGCTGGCTTTCTCGGTGCAAAAGCTCGATGAGGTCGCCATTCTCGGTCGTGCCCTCAACGCCGGCGTGGATGCCGTTGCCCAGGAGCTGGCTACCGCCCGCGCTGCCGTGCATTCCCGCAAAACCTCCCCGCGCATTCACAACCCGGCCGTGGCCCAGCGCCTTGAGGGTCTGGGTCAGGATGACGGACAGCGTCACAGCCCTTTCCCGGCGCGCGAAGCAGCACAGCGGGCGCGTTTCAAGCTGCCTGCTTTCCCCACCACCAGCATCGGCAGTTTCCCCCAGACTCCGGAAATCCGTAAGGCCCGGCTGCAGAATCGCAAGGGTGAACTGAGCAACGCCGACTACCAGAAAGCGATGGAAGCGGAGATTGCCCTGGTGGTGAAAGAACAGGAACGTCTGGGCATTGATGTGCCGGTACACGGCGAGCCTGAACGCAACGACATGGTGGAATACTTTGGTGAACAGTTGGCAGGATTTGCCTTTACCCGCCATGGTTGGGTACAGAGCTACGGTTCACGCTATGTAAAACCGCCGTTGATTTTCGGCGACGTATCCCGCCCCACCCCCATGACCGTGGCCTGGAGCCAATATGCCCAGTCCCTGACTCAACGCCCCATGAAAGGCATGCTCACCGGACCGGTGACCATCCTCCAGTGGTCTTTTGTCCGCGATGACCAGCCCCGGGAAAGAACCGCCCTGCAAATTGCCCTGGCCATCCGTGATGAGGTCAAGGACCTGATCGACGCCGGTATCGGCATCATCCAGATTGACGAGCCCGCTTACCGCGAAGGATTGCCTCTCAAGCGCAAGGACTGGGATCACTATCTGAACTGGGCTTCCCGGGCTTTCCGGATTTCTGCGCAAATCGCTCCCGATGACGTGCAGATTCATACCCACATGTGTTACTCGGAGTTCAATGACATTCTGCCTGCCATTGCGGCCATGGATGCGGACGTCATCACCATCGAAACTTCCCGGTCGCAAATGGAGTTGCTGGATGCTTTTGCCACCTTCAATTACCCCAACGAAATCGGACCCGGTGTGTATGATATCCACTCCCCCCGCGTTCCCAGTGTCGAAGAAATGGTGGGGCTGATGGAAAAAGCCGTCAAGGTGGTCCCTGCCGAGCGCTTGTGGATCAACCCCGACTGCGGACTCAAAACCCGCAAGTGGGCAGAAGTTACCCCGGCCCTGGAAAACATGGTGGAAGCCGCCAAGCAGGTGCGTGCCAAGCACGTCTGATTCCTCCGGGATTGTTGCATTACCAAGGCCCCTTTACCGGGGCCTTTTCATTTATTGATGCTGCGACTTTTTTCGATGCGTACGGAGCAGATCATGCCCGCCACCAGGGGGAAATTTTTGGGGTTTTTGAGTAACCGGATGCGCACCGGAATGCGCGAGGGTAAACGAACCCAGTTGAAGCTTGCCCGGACCCTGGCCTGCAACCTCTCGCCAGTCTGACTTTCGCGGTCAGCAATAGCCGGCGCAATGCTCTCCACAATGCCGGACAAACGCTCATGCGCGCCCAACAGGGTGATCCGGGCATGCTCACCAATGTGCACACCCTGCAGGCGGGTCTGCTCAAAATAAGCATCAATCCAGTAGGACTTGGCTTCCACCAAGGCCAGCAATCCCTGACCCTGGGTTGCATAGTCACCGGCCCGCAAGCGCAGATGGGTAATGGTCCCGGCAACCGGCGCCCGCACAACCGTTCGCCCCAAGTCATAGGCTGCCAGACGCACGGCCGCTTGGGCGGCGCGCAGTTGTGCTGCCGCGACATTCACTGCCAGCACGGCATCGGCGCGGGCCTCGGCAGAAACCGCTGCAGCAGGTAATGCGGCGCGGCGCGCTGCCTGTTCGCGTCGCAGAGCCAGGCGGGTGCTGGCTACGGCAAGCGCAGCCTGGGCTTTATCCAGGGCCAGCTGATAGCGACGCGGATCAACCCGAAACAGCAGGGCTCCCGCCGGCACCGACTGGTTGTCCTTGACAAAAACCTGCGTGACCCGGCCACTGACATCGGCATTGATCTCGACAATCTGCGCCTGAACCACCGCATCCCGCGTCCACGCAAGATCCATATAGGCATGCCATAAACGCCAGCCCAGATAAAGTGCAAGAGTCAGCACCAGAAGGGTCAAAACTACACGAACGAGGCGGCGGATCATCCATACACTCCCAGGGCGAGGGCCGAAAAAATAATGACGAACAGCGACAGGCGGAACAGGGCTGGATGCCATATCCAGCGCTCCAGATTCCAGCGGCTGCTCCATTTATCGAGGAGTAGATAGAGCAGGACACTGAGAGCCAATACCGGCAGGAGAGTAGGCACCAGCGCGCCAAAAATGACCATTTCAACGGGCATGGGCATGTTCCTCTGTCGCTACAGACAGACGCCGGGACACGCTGGCAATCACATGCACATAAACTTGAAACAGGGCGTTGGGCGGCAGAATCGGGTGCAGGGCCGGGTCCACTTTTTCCTCCGGCAACCCAGCCACGGCATCCAGAATAGCCCGGACCCGCGCCCGATATTCTGCCGTTGCGGGAACCTCGCGACTTTGCTGAATAATCTGCAGCAGGGGCGTCACATACTGTTCCTGATAACGTTGCAGAGGATGTTCTCTATCCGTCTGCATATTCAGTAAAATTCGGAGCTGCAGGAGGGCCTCCGCCAACTCATTCAGACGCATGGCCTCACGCAGTACCTCAACGTCACGGGTTTGCTGAGGTGCCAGATCTGCGGCCAGCAAGCGCAGATATTCTCGGCTTTCCAACTCAAACTGACTGCGCAGTCCAGGGGAAACCTGGTCACTGGCCACTCTGCGTACCCATTGCTGCAAATGCGTCAACAGTCGGCGGCGCTCCCAGCTATTGCCTACCGGAAAAATCAGGAAAAAGGCAATCCCCACCAGAAACACCGAGAGGAGTTCGGCGACTCCCGTATTGAGCATCTCCACATAAGAAAAGGCCTGATCATTGGCAGGAATCGCCAGCTGCGGGAAAAATATCCCAAAACCGGCGGCGGTACCTGACCAGCGGGTACGGGTCAGCAACCAGGGCGATATCAGAAAAAATGGTAGCAGAGCCAATGCCAGCAGCGGAAAACCCTGCACTCTGGGCAGCAATTCCAGACTGAAAAACAGAGCTGCCAGAAATGCCCCGACAATACCGAAACCCATCTGGCGAACCGAAGCCAGAGGATTGGGAAAAGTCGAAAAGAGGGCACTGAGCACCACGGCAATGATCAAGGCGGCGGGTCCCGACGGCCAGGCAGCCTGCAGCCAGAAAAATGCTACGGCCGCCACAACCAGCATACTGCGCAGAGCCGCGCCCAGGGGTTGGACAATTTCTGTGGGGGGGCGATCAAAAGTGGCCGACGGACTAGCCCCCGTCACCGGGGGTAAATCCTGATCGCGGAAATGGTCGTAGCTGTTCAGATAGCGCAGTAATTCTGCCAAAAACCGGGTTAGCAGCAGAATCAGACTATCCAGAGCCAGAGCCTGATCGGGGTTCAAGGAAGCGCGTAAATCCCGGCGCAAGGTCTGCAGTTGATCGACCGTGCGCTCCAGCACCTGCTGCAAAGGCAGATGCACCAGCATGGTCCCGTTGGCTTGCACATTTTCCTGCAGTTTTTCGAGGTCCTGGCGCAGCGGCGCAAGCAGCGCTTTGACCGGATCACCGAGAGCCGCCAATTCGGGCCGCCGGAGCCGGCGAATATGGCTGTTCAACAAGTGCAGGGCGCCAGAGGCCATCATCATATCGGCGATCATCTGCTGGGTGCGTTCATTGTGCTGTCGTCCCCTGGCACTTTCAAAGAGACTGCTGGAACGATAACTGTCCAGTTGCAAGGTCTCCTGAATCGCTTCCAGATGTAAAACCATCCAGTCCGCGCGGGCCACGCCGCCATCGTGCACCCGCAGGGTGTTGCGCAAAAAATGCTGAAGTCTGGCCCGGGCAGTCTGGCGCAGCAGATCTTCCAACGATTGCGGAAAAACAAGGGCACTGATCACCGAGGCTACTACAATCCCGAGCATCACGTCGCTGAGGCGCGCCACCCCGATATAAAATGCGTGGCCGGGGTCGAGGGCGGCGGGCACCCCTACCAGGGCCGCCGTATAGCCCGCCAGCACAAAAGCATAGGCTTGGAAATTCCGGAAATACCGGGCACCCGCCGTACAGAAGCCCACCCAGAGCGCGAGGCCCGCCAAAAACCCGAAACGCGCATCGGGAAAAGCCGCCACCAGTAACAAAGCCACGATACTTCCGACGATGGTGCCAATGGCGCGATAAAAGCTCTTGGCCAGAACCATGCCATTGCGTGACTGCATGACAATGAATACGGTAATGACCACAGTGCCGGGGGAATCGAGCTGAAAGCGATAGGCCAACCAGAGCCCCAACAACGCCGCCAGGGCGGTCTTACCCCAGAAAATCCAGTCTGGCACCTTATGCTGCCAGAAAACCTGCCAGAAAGCCTGCCAGTTTTGGCGACCGGCAAGAGTGGCCGGACTCATGGTGCTTGCCGATGCCGGAACCAGGTGTCCGGAATCACTCGTCCGCCCAGGGACGCATACACATTGATCAGGGATTGCCGGGCACGGGCGTCCAGTCGCGTTTGTTGCAGCTGGTTGTCGATCAGGGTGAGTTTGACTTCCAGTTCGGGCAGGGCATTATTGAGTCCCGCTTGATAGCGCTGTTGCTGCAGGCGCTTTTGAAGCTGCAGGAGCTGGTCGCGCTGGTCCAGACTGGCACGCTCCTGACCGGCAGCCTGTAAATCGGTCAAAGTCGCTGTAACCTGCCGCAAGGCCTGCAGGAGACTCTGCTGATACTGCGCCAATGCCAGATGATAATCAGCCTGGGCAGCATCAAATTTGCCCCGCAGACGGCCACCGGTAAACAGGGGCAAGCTGATAGCCGGCCCTACTCCAGCCTGCAGGGAGCCGGGGTGCAAAAAAGTGAACAAGCTGCCGGCTGCCGCCAGGCCACCGGCAAAAGCGACAATATTGACGTTGGGATAATAGGCATCTCGCGCCACATGGATAGCTTCTGCGGCAGCCTCAATGGCGCTGCGGCGGGCCAGCACATCGGGACGCCCCGCAATCCATGCGGCGGGAATCTGCTGGGGAATCTGCCAGCCGGACAGGGGCATCAGGACCGGCGTGGCCGCCAGGTCCCTGGGCAACCGGGTACCCACGCCGCAGAGCACGGCCAGAGCCTGTCGGTTTTTGCGGGCTTTGGCCTGTTGGATGACGATGTCTTCCTGCAGACTGGAAATGCGCTGGGCGTAGCCCAGGGCAATCAGCGAGTCGGCCAGTCCCTGCTGGTAACGCTCTTTCTCGATTTCCTGAATCTGCAGCAGTAGCGTCTGTTCCTGATGCAACTCCGCCAGGATGGCAGCGTCAGCCCGTACCGCCAGCATTTGTTGCAGGACCGCATTTTCCAACAGCAACACGGCTGCCCGGCGGCGTTGCTCGGCAATACCCAAACGATATTGAGCGACTTTTGCGCGGGCCTGTTCTTGTCCCCCGATATCCAGGTTGTACGAAAAATCCAGCTTCAGGGCGTTATTCCAGGAAGATTCGCCCGCGTAAGGCGGCAGATAAAACTGGTTTTTGGTCCATTGGCTGATACCCACCTGACCGCTGGTCTGGACTTGGGGTAAAAGCTGAGCGCCAGCCTCGCGCAAATCCGCCGCCGCCAGGCGCACCCGCGCTTCGGCAACAGCCAGATCAGGATTTTTGGACAAAGCCAGTTGGAGAATTTTCTGTTCAGCAGGATTCAGTAAGGATCGCCACCAATCGGACTGTGCCGGCGTGGTAGATCTTCCCGCCACCAGTACGGGGCTGATCCGCAGGTTCTGGATTTTGTCGGGTGCCGCCAAATGCGGCATCCGGGGAGCACAACCGGTGAGCATCAGCAATGCCCAGGCCACAAAATACCCACGTCGCAACGGCTACACTCCCAGCATAAGCAACATCTCTTGCGCTGCCGAGATTACCGCTTCAACACGATCCCAGCAACACGGGCAGGAGAACGGCAAGCGCAACCGCCACCCTAATGACGGCTTGTCGATGCACAGACAGGAAAGATAGAATCCAGACGAGCCTTCTTGCGCTTTTTACAGGGACAGCCTATGCATCTTTCGCCCCTCCATAATCTGCGTGCAGATGTGCCCGCTGCGCTAGTGGTGGCCCTGGTCGCCATGCCCCTTTGCCTCGGCGTCGCGCTGGCTTCAGGAACCCCTCTGCTAGCGGGTTTGATAGCCGGCATTTTGGGCGGGCTACTGGTACCCCTGTTCAGCCGCTCAGCCCTGGCCGTCAGTGGCCCCACTCCGGCTATTGTCGCCACCCTGCTGGTGGCCATGGAAAGCCTGCACAGCTTTCCGGCATTGCTGCTCGCCGGTGTCATCGCCGGCGCTATCCAGATCATTCTGGCGCTGTTCCGGGCTGGCGTCATTGCTTATTTTTTCCCCTCTGCCGTCATTCAGGGCATTTTATCGGCCATTGGCATCATCATCATTCTCAAGCAGTTTCCCTACGCCATTGGCTTTGATATCGGTGAATTCGGCAATCAGGATTTTTGGGACAGCCATGGGGAAAACACCTTCAGCGCCATACTGTCAGCATTGGCACATGTTGAGTGGGGGGCGCTGCTGGTCAGTGTCCTGGCCTTGTCCATTCTGATTCTCTGGGACAACGTGGCGATTCTACGCAAACAAACCTGGCTCTCCGGTCCGCTGATGGCGGTGGTATTGGGAACGCTGCTCAACCTGCTCTTTGTGCATTTTCTGCCGGGGCTGGCCATCGACAAAAGCAATCTGGTCAATCTGCCGGTGATCCGCTCCCTGGCCGATTTGCAGGGCATGCTGCAAATGCCGGACTGGGGAATGATCGGCTCCAAAACCGTGTGGATTGCGGCTGTCGCCATCACCTTTATTGCCAGCCTAGAAAGCCTGCTCTCCATTGAAGCGTCTGACAAACTCGATCCCTTCAAAAGGCGGACGCCCCTGGACCGTGAACTCCTCGGGCAGGGGATTGCCAACATCGCGAGCGGATTGATCGGCGGACTGCCGGTTGCGGCGGTCATTGTCCGCAGCACGGCCAACGTCGCTGCCGGTGCCAGGACTAAAGCCAGCGCCTTTCTACACGGTATATTCCTGCTCCTGGCGGTACTTTTTCTGGCCAGACTGATGAATCACATCCCACTGGCAGCCCTGGCGGCCATCCTGATTTTTGTCGGTTTCAAACTGGCCCATCCGCACATTTTCAGGAAAATGTTCCGTCTGGATAAATCCCAGTATTTACCCTTCCTCATCACCATTATCGCCATTCTTTTCACCAGCCTCATTACCGGCGTTGTCATCGGGCTGCTTGCCGGGATTTTCTTTGTACTCAAGGCCAATTATCACAGTGCCATCGATATTGGCCGGGAAGGTGACGCCTATAAAATCTCCCTGAACCGGGAAGTCACCTTCATCAACAAGGCGCGCCTCTCCCATATTCTGGAAAGACTGCCCAGAGGCGCGGAAGTGATTCTGGATGGGAAAAAGGTGCGCTTCATCGATCATGACGTGCTCGAAGTCATCCGCGATTTTGAGCGGGCAGCCGTGCTCAAAAACATTCAGCTCCGGGAGCAGAATTTCGACACACCCGTACTCAAGTCCCGCGTCTGAGCTTTACAGGCGGCCCTGCGCCAGCAGCTCCGCATTACCCCCGGCGGCCGTGGTATTAATGCTCACCGCCTGTTCCGCCACCATGCGTAGCAGGTAATGGGGGCCTCCGGCTTTGGGTCCGGTGCCACTTAATCCTTCCCCACCAAAAGGCTGTACGCCCACCACGGCACCAATCATATTGCGATTGACATAGACATTGCCGCAGCGGGAGCGCGCGGCGATGTGTGCCGCCCGACCATCAATCCGGGTCTGTACACCCAGGGTCAGTCCGAATCCCAGTGCGTTGACGGCGTCGATCAAGGCATCGATTTGCCCGGCCTTCCAGGTGACTACCTGCAACACCGGCCCGAATACTTCCTCGCGAACCTGACCAACCTGAGTAATGGTATAAGCACAGGGAGCGATAAAATGCAGATCCCGCTGTTGATCATCCGGCATGGTCAGGGCCAGGGACGTATCCCCGCCCCGGGCACGCTCCAGCAAAGCCGTCGGCCAGGCGGTACGCGCCAGCAATTTACCGCCGCCCTGCTCTATCCGGCCGATTTGTTCCACAAGATGAGACTGGGCTTCGGCATCAATCACCGGGCCCACATCCGTGGCATAATCCAGCGCCGGACCAATCACCAGCTCCTGCATGGCGCCGGTCAACATGGTGAGAATTTCATCCGCGCATTCTTCCTGCAGACAGAGCAGACGCAGTGCCGAGCAGCGTTGTCCGGCGGAACGAAATGCCGAAGCAATAACCGCATCCACCACCTGTTCCGCCAGGGCAGTGGAATCCACAATCATGGCATTGATGCCGCCCGTTTCGGCAATCAAAGGAACGATGGGGCCGTCTTTCACCGCCAGGGATTGATGAATATGGCGGGCGACCGCGGTTGAACCGGTAAAAACCACTCCGGCGGCCAGAGGATGCTCCACCAGCGCCGCACCCACGGTTTCACCGGCACCGGGCATCAGCGCCAGGGCATCCCGGGGAACTCCTGCCTCCCAGAGCAGTTCCACAAAGGCTTTGGCTATGGCCATGGTTTGCTCGGCGGGCTTGGCTGCTACACTGTTCCCGGTCACCAGCGCCGCAACTACCTGCCCTGCAAAAATTGCCAGGGGGAAATTCCACGGACTGATACAGACAAACACGCCCCGCCCCCGAAGATTCAAGGAATTCGTCTCACCCGTTGGACCAGGGAGTATCTCCTTGCGCATCAGGGCTTTGGCCTGAATAGCATAATAGCGGCAAAAATCTACGGCCTCACGCAGTTCGGCAACCGCATCTGCCAGGGTTTTGTGGGCCTCACGCATCACCAGGGCGAGCATGGACTCGCGCCGGGACTCCAATAGATCAGCAGCCTGAGTCAAAATCTCGGCGCGCCGCTCCACCGGCAGAGCATCCCAACGGACCTGTCCGGCATGGAGGGTATGCATCAGTGGTTCGACGTCTTCCGCCGTCATTTCTTCGGGAGTCGCTACGTGCAACGCCCGGGCGGCGGCCAGTACCGGACTGCGTTCAGTGTCATAAGTCATATCCATTCCTTGGCTGTTCAGACGGCGTTCACCGTGAAGGTGACCATAGATCTCTGCAGGACTGGGCAGTGCTGCTTCTTCTGCACGCCAGAGGGGACTCACCAGGAGATCCTCAGCAGCCACATGCTGATTGGCCAACTGATGAATAAATGAGGTATTGGCCCCATTTTCGAGCAGGCGCCGTACCAGATAGGCCAGCAGATCGCGGTGACGCCCTACGGGTGCATAAATGCGCAGACGCTGAAGAGAACCCTGGCGTAATACTTCGCGATAAATCCCCTCTCCCATGCCGTGCAAGCGCTGCATTTCAAAGCGGGCGTCGGGCTGCTGCTCAGCCAGCCGTAACACGGCGGCAATGCTCGCCGCATTGTGGGTGGCAAATTGTGGATAAACCAGGGCCTGGGGACCATTGGCGGCTTCAAGCAGGCGCGCCGCACAAGCCAGATAGCTGATATCCGAATGATGCTTATGGGTAAAAACCGGGTATCCCGGCAGACCCATTTCCTGGGCTCTTTTGATTTCCATGTCCCAGTAAGCCCCTTTGACCAGACGCAGCATCAAGCGGCTCTGATTGCGGCGGGTGCGGGCCAATACTTCTTCAATGACCGTATCGGCGCGGCTTTGGTAGGCCTGCACGGCAATACCCAATCCTTCCCACCCGGCGTAAGCCGCATTACGCGCCAGATGCTGTTGCAGGGCATCGAGCATATCGAGCTGGAGCTCCAGACGATCACTTTCTTCCGCGTCCAGGGTCAGATTCAGTCGCCCTTGGGCAGCCAGCTCTGCCAGTTGCTGTAACTTGGGAAAAAGTTCTTGCCAAAGACGGCCACGCTGGGCTTCTTCAAAGCGCGGATGCAAAGCCGATAGCTTGATGGAAATACCATCGCGCTCCCGGGGGCCACCATTGCCGGGTTGTGTCGCCAGAGCCCGCAAAGCAGATTCATAGGCTGCTGCATAACGGGCCGCATCGGCACTGTTGCGGGCGCCTTCTCCGAGCATGTCGTAGGAATAGGACAATAAGGGCTGCTTTTTTCTGGCCTCTCCGGCCCGACGCCGCGCCTCGCCCAGATCCTGCCCCAGCACAAACTGCCGCCCCAGCAGGGCAATGGCGCGCACGGCAGCGGTCACCACCGTGTTCATCCCAAGCCGCTGCACCAGATTGCGGGTTTCCTTTTCGGCCAGCAGGCGACGCGACAAAATCAGCACCCGACCCGAAATCTGGGTAATCCAGGACTGCTTTTCTTCTCCAGCAAAACGGGCCCGTCCGAGTTGATCTGCGGCCAGCAGCGCGGCCGTACCGGTATCCGGGACGCGCAGCAAAGCCTCGGCAAGACGCATCAAAGCCAAGCCCTCGGCACTGGTGATGGGGTATTCTTTGAGCAGAGACTCCAGGGCCCAGAACGGTGCCGGCTGCTTGCGCACGGCTTCCACCCAGGGACGGGCCTGGTCAATTACTTCCAGCCAGTTGAGCTTGTCGCCGAGAGCCAGGAGAAGAGCGTTGACCTGCTCTTGCTCGTCCCGGTAGGGAGGCGGCAGCAAACTGGCGGCGTCCAATGACCCCAGGGGTTGATGAACTGCATCGGGTGAAGCTGAAACTGCATACAAACGGGTTTGAGACATTCCAATAAGGCTCCTTGCAGCAGGTAATCGGGTTCATGATCAGCCTGTGCCTGCCTCCTTTTAGCTTCTGCGGATTTTATGGGCTGTTTTGTCCCAGCACTAAAATCTCTTGTAAAGATCTTGTCATAAAGGGTGTCATATTTCGGTTATTGGATGCAAGGGTGGGTGACTATGGCAGCATGCTGCATCAGCCGTAAAACACCCTCGAACCACCGGGCTCGAAGATGTTTCTCCTTGTTATATCGGCTTAATCTCCATCATTGGCCACATAGTAAGAAACCGGGGCATGATGCTTGGCAGCATAATCATGCAGATACGCCATGACCTGCGCGTAAGACCTTGTCCCTTTGGCGCCAATCCATTCCTGACGCATTTGCTCAGGACCAGGAACCTTGAGCAGGCTGGTAGGCGTATAACTGGCCGCAGCATCCGGCAAAGACTGATTGGCTCCATGGGGACTGGTATGGGATTCCAGCCACTGGGCGGTCAGAGCATGGCCTGTGGCTCCCGCTTCCCGTCGCAACAGCACGTGGTTGCTGCAGGTGCCCGGATTGAAACGGACAGGAACCTGCATGGGCAGCACCGGGATGGGAGCAAAATCGGGATGATCTGTCCAGATTCCCGAAAAGACGGCGGCGTTACTGTCCCACTGCGACATGGGCGGGAGCCCCAAAATCGCTTCGATGGTCTTGACGATATTGACTTGGGAATACTGAGTCGTTTCCAGATAGTGCTGTTTTACCCAGGGACCAATGGCCAGCGCAAAAGTTCGGTGGGCATTGATGTGATCGGCGCCCGACTGGGCATCGTCCTCGTTGAGAAAGACCACCATGTGTTTCCATTGCGGCGTGGTGGAAAGGTAGTGCAGAAATTGCGCCGTGGCATGGTCATTGTTGGCCACATAGTAGTCGGGCGAGTAGTAACAGGCCTTGCGACCCGCCGTATGGTCATCGGGCAGCCAGATATAAATGAAGTGCGGGAACTGAGCCCCTGGATGCTGCTGGAGCCAGTGAATGGCCAGCTTGGCCCGGTCGGTATCGAGAATCATCCGATCCCAGGCCGGAAAGTCCGTCGCCAGATGCGTTTGCATGACCTTCGAGATGGCCCCGGCCTTGGAGCGGGAAACAAACTCACCAAAATCCTCAAAAGAAACCTGATGCTCCAACAGATCATTGAAGAGGAAGAGCCGTCCCGGATAACTGATCCAGGGGTTGGACCAGTGCCCCAGCACCGAAAGATTCTGATAAATAGCAAAGGGATTGTTGGCGCCGGGCTTACCCGGCTGCAATGATTGGGTCCAGCCGGGATTTCCTACCAGTCCGCGCTGGGAGTAATACTCCGGCCAGGTCCGTTGGACGAAATCCGAGTCAGAGGCACCGGTAGTCCATTGGTGGGCCTGAGCGGTTACTTCACCGTCGGCCATGAAGTTGACGAAGAGGGTGTTGTGGGCGGCCAGATGATAGAGATTGGGTAGCTCGCGGGGCCCGTAGAGGTCGAGCTTGGGATCCGCCCAGTGCCCTGCTGCCTGATATTTGCCCAGATCTTCGTCAAAGGTCTTATTCTCGCGCAGAATGAAAACTACATAGTGAATGTGCTGATGAAGCCAGTCGGTGGTTTTGACATCTGCCCCATGGCGAGCAGCACGCTGGGCCGGGCTGAACCCATCATTTTCCAGCACTTGTTGCGTCCATTCCGGAAGTTTGCTGCCCAACGCGGACAGCGAAACCTTCTGGACCAGACCATTCATCATGTCACCGACCCACTGAAAATGAATATTAGGTCCACTACCCAAGCCCTTGCCCGCTACAACGTAGAGATTTCCGTCATGCACCGTCAGCGCGGTCGGATACCAGCCTGTGGGAATCAGCCCCAGCGCCTTGCCGCTGGCCAGGTCAAAAACGGCGACATCATCGTTGCCGGCATTGGCGACAAAAATCTTGCCGTCGGCTACTGCCAGGCCATCGGGATAGCTTCCGGGCAAGGCATCGGGGTAAGGACTATCATCCAGTACCCGTACCATTTTCAGCGTTTGCGTGTTCACCTCTACTATCCGATCGGCGTTGGCATCAGCCACCAGCACATCAGGGCTTCCCGGGATGGCCGTCATAGCCGTAGGATGAACACCCGCACCCGTGCTTGCGGCCGTTTCTTCGGGACCGGTAGCAATCTGCCCGAGGGTCCGAAAAGTGGCGCGGTCGATCACCGTCACGCCATTGCCTCCCCAGTCACTGACCACCAGCCTTTTGCCGTCATCCGCCAGAGTTACCGCAAAAGGATAGGCCCCGGCATTGACGTAGTCGGTCTTTCCGCTGGCAATATCGATCCGGGCGAGGCTGTTGGACAGCATACCGGTCACATAAAGATGCTTTCCCGCTGGCCCAACAGCTACTGAATCCGGATAAAAGAGGTAGGGCTTGTCCTGATCCCCCTGATATTGATAGGGATACTGATCCTTGGGAAATTTCTGCCATTGCAGGCTGTAGTGATGGATCACCTGCAGCTTGCCATCCACCATCCGCATGGCCAGCACCTGATCAGAGACACCACCCGTCGCATAGAGGGTGCCGTCCGGGCCGCTAGTCAATCCCTGAAAGAGATCGCCGTGGCCGACTACCGTGGCGTCCAGCGCTTTTTTACTGGCCTCGGAACGCAGGGTGGCAGCAGCGTCAGCCGCAAGTTCCTGCGGCTGGGCCTTGGTCCGATAGGCCACACCACCAGCCAAGGGGGCGCTCGGCGCTTCAGCAATACCAGTGCCATTCGGTAAGGGAATACTCACGGGCTTTTTTGGCGTGCCATCCCGGTAAATGGCCAGCAGGGCCTGCCTTTGCAGCTGCGGACCAAAGAGCTCAATACTTTGGGAGGGACTGGCACCATTGGCGAGGACAGCCACACCACCGGAATAAGGTACAATCATGGTCGGGAAATTAGCGGTGTCATTGATAGTGCCGACTGGTCCAACTTTCCGCCCCGAGGGCAGCGCATGTGCGTATTCTGGCCCATCGTGGGCAGTCATTCTGAATGATCGTGGGCGGTGATTCTGGGCGATGGTGGGCAATGATTCTGGCGGATCGTGGGCAGT